>JBAPPP010000253.1:0-2260 GCA_049280175.1 Rhodanobacter sp. | reverse complement strand
CAGACAACCAGCCGGCCAGTTTGCCGATGGTGCCGCCCTGGCCGGCGTCGGCAGCGAGGTCGATGCGGGTCCACAGACGGTTGCTGGTCAGCAATCCCTGATCATGCGCCGCGTCCAGCACCGGGTCGCAGGCAGCAGGCAGGCTTGGCTTGTCCCATAACGCAGACAGATCCTTGTCGAAATCCAGCGGCTCGCCGCGTGCCAGTCGCCCCTGCAGGGCGTCGCAACTAAGTGCGTCGCCGAGGCCGGGCTGGTACAACGCGAGAAAATCGTTCCAGTCCTGGCGGCGAGCCAGTTCCAGCAGGAAGTCGCGGCGCAGGTCAGCGGCGGGAATCCAGTCCGGGTACTGCTTGAGGTACGCCTCCACGGTGGCCCGGTCGGTCTGCTGGATGTCGTGCTCCAGCGCGGCCGCCGGCAGATAGGCATACAGCGGATAGCCGTGCAGGCCATCGGCCAGGCTACGCCAACTGTCGCCGCCTTGTTGCGCGAGGGCATATGCCTGCTTGAACGCGGCTCTCTGGGCGTCGCTGGGCTCGGTCGCCTGGGCGAGCGATGTGGCCAGCAACCAGCCGGCAGTCAGCAGCCAGCATAAAAGCGGGATGCGTTGTGGCGTGGCGTTGGCAAACATGAAAACTCCCGTGGCGATCTGGTCGCAGTGTAGTTCATGGTTTCGTGTCGACTGAGTGCATGTCGACCCGCAGCGTGCGTACCAGGTTCCATGCCGCCGAGGTCGATGCAGATCGTGAGTGCACCGGCAGGCGCCTGTTAAGCTGCAATGCTTCGTCTTCAGCAGTTTTCAGCCTCAGGGAATCGGTATGCCGTCAGCACCTTCGCCTATGTATCGCCGGCATGGGTTGGCATGGCTGTTGCTCGTGTCGCTGGCGCTGGCCGGTGCATATTGGTGGTGGGCGATCGGCCGGCCAGTGGCCTTGCCGGATGCGCCGTCGGCGCGAATCGCCTGCGTGTCGTATGCGCCCTTTCGCGGCAAGGGTGAAACTCCGCTCGATCCCCACGCGTTCATCACGCCGCAGCGCATCGATACCGACTTGCGTGCGTTGTCGCAACGCTTCGACTGCGTGCGGACGTATTCGCAAGGGCAGGGCCTCAGTGCCGTGCCGGAAATCGCCGGACGCTACGGCATGAAAGTGCTGATGGGGATCTGGCTGAGAGGCGACGCCCAGTCGAACGAAGAGCAGATCCAGCTCGGTATCGCCACCGCGCGTAAATATCCGCAAGTGTTGCGCGGCGTGATCGTCGGCAACGAGGTGCTGCTGCGCGGCGAATTGTCGTCGGCGCAATTGGCCGGCTATCTGCACGAGGTGCGTGCGGCGGTCAACGTACCGGTGACCTACGCCGACGTGTGGGAGTTCTGGCTGCGTCATCCGGAGCTGGCGTCCTCGGTGGACTTCATCACCATCCACATCCTGCCGTACTGGGAGGATCGGCCGGTACCGCCGGAAGACGCGGTGCAGCATGTCGCGGATGTCTATGCAAAGGTGCAGAAAGTGTTTCCCGGTCAGCAAGTAATGATCGGTGAAACCGGTTGGCCCAGCGCCGGGCGGGCACGCCAGGCCGCCGATGCCAGCCTGATCAACGAGGCGCGCTACCTGCGCGAATTCCTGCGTTACGCCGCGACGGTGCAGATGCCGTACAACGTGATCGAGGCATTCGACCAGCCGTGGAAACGCGAGCAGGAAGGTACCGCCGGCGGCTATTGGGGCATCTTCGATACGTATGCTCGACCGAAGTTCGCGATGGTGGGGCCGGTGACCGAGGAGCCGCGCTGGTGGGCAGGCTGGCTCGCGGGCGTGATAGCGACGGGATTGTTCGTGCTGGTCGGTTGCTGGCATCGCCGTTGGCAAGACTGGCGTGGTGGCGCGGCACTGGCGTTGGTGGGTTTTGCCAGTGGCTGCGCGCTTGCCTGGCAGTTCCGGCAGATGTGGTTCGCCTGTCGCGACCCGTGGGAGTGGACGGTGTCGTTGAGCATCTGTGCGCTGGCGCTGGTGACGATGCTGCTGCTGGCGCGGTGGATTGCCGCGCGGCTGGCCGGTGTGGCGCAGCAACTGCCCGCGCCGGCCGCGTGGTTGCGACTGGGCTGGTTGTTTGTGCTGACGTACTACGGCCTGCTGCTGGTGTTTGACGGACGCTATCGGGATCTGCCGCTCGGACTGTTCGAGCTGCCTTGCGCGGGCTATGCGCTGGTCGCTTTGCTGTCCGAGCGAAGTGCATGGATGCCACGGCTGGAAGAACGCTTCATGGC
>JBAPPP010000252.1:0-3360 GCA_049280175.1 Rhodanobacter sp. | reverse complement strand
GCGCAGGGTGTCGTCACCCAGGTGGCGCTGGCATGGCAGAAGGCCGGTCACGGCTGTATCGGACTGCAGCCGTTCAACACCGCCTCCGGTCTGGACGCGGTGGCGATGGGTAGCGCGGACCTGGCCGGCAGCGCTCGCGCCAGCGACGCCAGCGCCGAAGATGCGAACCTCACGTTCACCCCGGTGGCCTGGGACGCGCTGGTGCTGATCACCCAGGCATCCAACCCGATCAGCAGCCTCTCGTTGAAGCAGGTGCATGACATCTACTACGGCAAGATCACCAACTGGAGCGAAGTCGGCGGCGCGAATGCACCGATCGACCTGTACGCGGTGGCCAGCCCCGGCGATGGCGTCGAGTACAGCCTGCGCGAACTGCTGTTCGGCCGTGGTGACCAGTCCGTCGCCGCACCGCGGCTTTACGTCAACACGCATCAGCTCGAAGCTGGCGTGAACCTCAATCCGAACGGTCTGGGTGTCGCCACGCTGGCCGACATCAGCAGCAACCCCAACATCAAGGCGATCCCCATCAACGGCGTCGCGCCGAACGCCACCAGTATCGGCAACGGCAGCTATGTGCTGTTCACCCCGCTCTACCTGGTAAGCAATCCGCGTAGCCCAAAGGCTGCCAAGGTCAGCGAATTCATCGCGTTCCTGCAGACCGATCCGGCGAAGGCCGCGATGCGCCTGCACGCGGTCCTGCCGTACCAGGATGGCGCTGCACTAGTCGCGGCCGACAGCGACCGTCGCAGCAAGATTCTTGCGGAGACCGGCGAGAAGGCACACCCGATCAACCGTGCGCCGCCCGCACCGGCGGAAGCAAGCACTACATCACGTGTCGCGGCGACCTCTGCCGTGAGCAGCACGATGGCTTCCGGGCAGGCCATGGATCGTCGCAACGATCAGACCGCCGGTACGAGCAAGAGCTCGGGCAGCAGCAAGGACGGCGCGACTTACACCGTGGCCAAGGGTGACACCCTGTCCTCGATTGCCAAGACGCATTCGGTCGAAGTGAGCCAGTTGCGCGAGTGGAATAACCTCAAGAGCGACAACATCAAGCTTGGCCAGACGTTGCGCGTCAGCAGCAACTGATCAGCGCGATGGGTGACGTGCGGATACTTGCACTCACGCTGGATCTGGACGACACCTTGTGGCCGGTGCTGCCGGCCCTGGAGCGTGCCGATCATGCGGTCGACACGTGGCTGCGGCAGCACCACCCTGAGGTCGCACGCGCATGGCCGATTGCGGCCATGCGCGAGTTGCGCGCACAGGTAGCCGCCGAGCGGCTCGACCTGGCGCACGACTTCACCACCCAGCGCCAGATCACCATGCAACAGGCGTTTGCTGCCTGCGGCATCGCCGCCGCGCCGATTGACGCCTTGTGGGAAATCTACTTCGCGGCACGCAACAGCGTGGAGCTCTATCCGGATAGCCTGCCCGCCCTTGTGCGGATCACCGCACACTGGCCACTGGCAAGCCTGACCAACGGCAATGCCGACCTGCAGCGCGTCGGCATTCACGCCCACTTCGCCCATCACATCTGCGCGCGCGATACCGGCACGGCGAAGCCGGACCCGCGGATTTTTCTGGCTGCCGCCGAGCGCCTTGGCGTGTCTCCGGCGGAGATCCTGCACGTGGGCGATGATCCGGAAATGGACATGGTCGGCGCACGTGATGCCGGCCTGCGCACGGCCTGGATCAACCGCAGCGGCCAGCCCTGGCCTGCCGCTTTGGGGCAGCCACCCGAGCTCGATCTGCGCGACATGACAGCGCTCGCCGATTGGCTCGATGCGCAGCATCCCACCACGTAGGCAAGCACCCGGCAAACGCGCATTATTGGCGACCTCTACGCCATCTATCCAACGGCAACCATGCCGTCGCAAGCACCAGGAACCCCCATGTCCGCCCTTATCGAACGCCAGTCCGGCGCCCGCCATCACAGCATTGCCATCGAGACCACCGACGCGGCGCACTTCGCCGCCACGCGTCGTCGACTCACTGCCGCGCAACGCCGCTGGCTGGCCGACAGCGGCTTCGTGGCAGCCCCCGGCACGTTTGCGTTGCTCGCCGATGTCGATGGCAAGCTGGTACGCGTGCTGGTCGGCGTCGATGCGCATGACGCACTTGGGGCATTGGCCGCACTGCCGGGCGCCCTGCCCGAGGCGAGCTACCACCTGGCCGACGAAAGCGTGCTGACCGATCCGATCCAGGGCGCCCTGGGCTGGGCACTCGGCGCCTATCAATTCAACCGCTATCGCAAACCCAAACGTGCGCCGGCCCGACTCGCCGTAGCCACCGCCGATCTGCAACAGCTGGCGCCACTGGTGGAAGCCACCGCGCAGGTGCGCGACCTGGTCAACACACCGACCGAGGATATGGGCCCGAAGCAGCTCGCCGAGGCCGTCAAGCAGCTCGGCAAAACGCACAAGGCGAAGGTGCGCGAGTGGGTTGGCGATGAATTGCTGAAGGCAAATTTCCCGACCATCCATGCCGTGGGTCGGGCCAGCGAGCGCGCACCGCGAATGGTCGAGCTGAGCTGGGGCAAGAGCAGCGATCCGAAACTGGTGGTGATCGGCAAGGGCGTGTGCTTCGACACGGGCGGCCTCGATCTCAAGCCCACCGACGGCATGCGCAACATGAAGAAGGACATGGGCGGCGCGGCGCACGCGATCGCGCTGGCCGCGCTGATCATGCAGGCGAAGCTGCCGGTGCGGCTGACCTTGCTGATCCCCGCGGTGGAGAACGCGGTGTCCGGCAACGCCATGCGTCCGGGCGACGTGATCACCACGCGCGCCGGCATCAGCGTGGAAGTCGACAACACCGACGCCGAGGGCCGGCTGGTGTTGTGCGATGCGATTGCCTACGCCAGCGAACAGAAGCCCGACCTGATCGTCGACTTCGCCACACTCACCGGCGCCGCACGCGTCGCGCTCGGCCCGGATCTGCCGGTGCTGTTCGCGAATCGCGACGAACTGGCCGAAGGCGTGCTGGCGGCCGGCCGTACCGTGAACGATCCGCTGTGGCGGCTGCCGCTGTGGCGCCCTTATCGCAGGATGCTTGATTCCGCCGTCGCCGATATCGCCAATGCCGGCCCCTCGCGCCATGCCGGCGCCATCACCGCGGCGCTATACCTGGAACGCTTCGTGCCCGATGCCACGCCATGGCTGCATCTGGACACCTATGCCTGGAACGACGCCGATCGCCCCGGCCGTCCGCGCGGTGGCGAGGCGCTGGGCCTGCGTGCATTTTTCGCCTTCCTGCAGCAACGCTATCGCGTTTGAGCGCACGCTGCGCGCGAAAAACCTTTTCTCGGCCTCGGGCAGGCCTCGCGTAGGTTGGGGTGAGCGAAGCGATGCCCAACAA
>JBAPPP010000251.1:0-3078 GCA_049280175.1 Rhodanobacter sp. | reverse complement strand
GGCGCGGCCTGCGCCGACCGGCCGGCCAGCACAAGGCAGGCGGACGCGGCGGCGGTGGCGGCTACAGTTCCAGTGAGAAAGTCGCGACGACGCATGAAGACTCCGGACCGATGCTGAGGATGCTTCGCAGTATGAGGCCGGAGTTGGTGACGCGACTACTGGCTGGCTTGGTGTGGCGGTCTCAAACGAACGATGCGACACATTGAAGGCTGCGTAGGCAGCGGGTGCCAGTGGCTGAATCAGGGTAACTGAGGATAGTGCGGAATCGCCTGGCTAAGGCAAACCCACGGTTGCGCACTAGCCGTCCAAATGTCCAGCATCGGCTGAAACTCCGAGGCGTTATCCAGCGTAGGAAAGCGAACGGACATGAATCCTGGGTTGGCATCGCCGCGCGTGAATAATGGCGAGCCGCATTGAGGGCAGAAGCTGCGAGTCGCGACACCGCCGCTGCCCGCGTGTACCGAGTACGTTTTAGGCGTACCGGTGATCTCCATGTCGGAGTCTGCGACGATGAAGCCCGAAGCGAATGGGGCACCGCTGGAACGCTGACAATCCAGACAGTGGCAATTGAGCATCGCGACGGGCGTGCGTGAGCACACGTAACGAATCGACCCACATGTGCACCCGCCGGAAAATGGAGTAGTCATATCGAAACTTCCCTTGCTACCTAACCAGCTGATAGACGGACGTGCACGTCCGGTTATACATCTGCGTGCACTTGCTCAACGCGGCCCTGAATCACTTAACTCTTTAAACTTTACCCGGCCAACTATCCGGCGCGAAGGCAGCCATCGATGGGTGCTCGCCAAGGTCCGCTTTGGGTGAAAGCGGACCTTGTTGATCGACTGTTAGAAGTTCGAAAACCTTGTCTACGCAAAGGCCGGAGGCGATTACATCGATTTTGCCGCAGCAGGTGGCGCGGCCGTGGTTGCGCCGGCGGGCTTCGCGGGTTGTGTGTCCCCAGAAGCGTATTGCCCAACCTGCAGGGCGAACTGTACTTGTTGGCCGGACGGGATCGTTGCTGGATCGACGTACACCTGAATCATGTAAGTCGTCGCTGCCGCTACAGACTCGGACCAGGTATTTGCCCCGGTCGTGCTTGTGTCGATCAGCTTTTTGTCATGGGTCTGGTCATTCACCTTGAAGTGCAACCCGGGGTTGCTCGAGACGAGATTGACCTTGACTGTCATGCCTGCCGCGATGGCAACGGAGAAGTTGTGCGCAGTAGCGCCGGAGGCCAGTGTTCCATCTTGCTCAGACCACGGTTTGTTAGCTTCGAATGCCACGGCGGTCGTCGGCGGCTGCAAGTCTTCGGCCCCGTATTGCCCGATCTGCAATGCGTATTTCACGGTCTCGCCGGACGGTATCGCGGCAGGGTCCATGTAGACTCGGATCGCATACGTGGTGGCCGTCACGTTCGGTGATGACCAGGTGGTTTCACCCGTCGTGAGGGTGTCCAGCAGCAGTTTGTCGTGGCTCTGGTCCTTCACTTTGAAATGCACGTTGGGATTGCGGGTGAGGAGGTTGAGCTGCAATGTCTTGCCCGCCGCGATCGCAACCGTGTAATCAAGCGCGCTGTCGGAATGGTTGAGGTTGCCGATTTCCTGCGCCCAGACACTGTTTGCCTCGAAGGTCACTGTGACCGGTGTGCTGGCGAAGGCGGGCAGCGACAGGCAGGCAACAGCCAGGCCGAGACTCGCACCCAGTGCGCTGCGGAGAAAGTGGAAACGTGACATGTGTGGAGTCCTTGCGTGATTTGAAGTTCGCATTGTGAATGCTATCGATGATTCCCCGTCTTCCATCGTCGCATTCGCGTCGATGCTGCATTCCCTATGCATGGCCGTGCCTCACCTCTGAGTCAGCCCGTGTGCGGACCATACGCCTACTTCGTGTGGCTCGCCATATCGGGAATAAAGCGGAAGGCCGTGGATATCCCGATGGATCTTTCCAACCCGATACGCGGGCAGGTTAATCCCGTTTCTGATCATCACTCGCTTCATGCTGTAGGTCGGCGGCGGGACGCGTGGCGGACTGTCCGCTGCAACCGCTTGTCAGGCCGCCTTTAGTCACGCACGTAACGCAAGTGTGTTGCCGCTGGACCATCAAGCACCTTGTCAATTCGGAACCTCGGAGCCGGTTCGCGCAGGTTCTCGAAGAGGCGTCTCCCCTCGCCGAAGAGCACTGGCGCCAAGGCGATTTCCAGTTCGTCGATGACGCCGAGGTTCAAGTATTGCTGGATCGCATCCGCGCCGCCCGCAATGCGAATATCGCGACGACCCGCAGATGCCCGAGCCTGCTCGAGAGCGCTCTCCAGCCCGTCGTTGACAAAGTAGAACGTCGTCCCACCCGGTCGGACCCAGGGTTCGCGCAGCTCGTGGGTGAGAACGTATACCGGAGTGTGAAACGGAGCTTCCTTTGGCCAAGCGCGCTCGCCGACGTCGAACATTCGCTTGCCCATGATGTTGGCGCCGATGCGCTCCGTGGTGTTACGAAGCATGTCATTGACCGGGCCGGTCTCGCCCCCTGGTCCGAGCTTGAGATTCTCGCGGAAGTACTGCTGATTGTGGATCCAGCCCATGAGCGCACCCCATTTGGCGCCCCAGTTTTTATACTCAGGCTGCTCCCAATGCTCCAGAGTCATCCCTGCCGGTGTCATGTAGCCGTCAAGGCTAAGTCCGATGTTCACGAAGACCTTGGTCATGATGCATCTCTCCCGATTCCGTATGTCCGATGTTGGCTTTTGGTCCAGGCGGGTAACGACGATACACGAGCGGAGCGGGATTAATCGGACTATCGTGCCGTCCTGATCACGAACAAACCCGGAGTCAGGGTGCGGTTTCTCCAGGTCTCTGGTACTTGGAGGTGTAGTACTCGCCCGGGCGGCACGAATACCCTGCCAGGCCGCCATCAATGCTTGCGCGCCAGGGGACGAATCCGGTGCAGCCATGTGCGCTAATCTCGTCAGGCCAGCTTCGTTTCCATGGTGATGGCCAGGGGGTGTCATGAAAAAAATTGGCCTGCTTGCCTACCGGGACATGCAGTCGCTCGACCTGATCGGGCCGCTCGACGTCTTCGGTA
>JBAPPP010000250.1:0-1556 GCA_049280175.1 Rhodanobacter sp. | reverse complement strand
GAAGGAAGAAGCGAAGGCGCTGGAGTGATCGTGTGTTCCTCCGCTCACCAAGTGTCTATTTTAATGGTTCGTCAGAAAAATTCGTGGGTGCAATCCGGCTCGGGCAGTTTGCCAAGTGAGTGATAGAGGGCGAGTTCGAGGCAGCGGAAGGTGCGGAAGCCATAGAATTTTCTCATCACTGCTGTCCGGCTAGAAGTCGAACAGAATCAGCTGGTTGCCGGGATCGGGTAAATCATTTTGGTAGCCGTATCGCTGGAGTGCCGGTACAAGGGGCATTTTCTCAAAAAGTGAGAGGCTGAGAATCTGTAGAATCTGGTAAAGGCTCGCCGTCAGATCCAGGCGCTTTCGGACGATGGCGACGAGCACGTAAACCGACACGGCAATCCAGATTTGGGTCTTCACGGCGTTCTCGCTGGTACCGTAGAAGGCTTTGATTCGCAGGTGTTGCTTGATCCACTTGAAGAAGAGTTCTACCTGCCAGCGGCATTTGTAAATCTGCGCAATCGTCTGAGCCGGGAGTGCGAAGTTATTGGTGAGAAACCGGAACCGCTTCCTGGTTTCGACATCGAGATAGCTCACGCACCGCAAGGCATCCGGGTACACTTTTGCCGAGCCTGTCGCGGTGAGGATGACGGTATGGTCCGAGCGCACGCCGGTGCTCTTGTCGACCGGGCGTGAGTAACGGCGCTGGAGCAGGACGTTGGATTTCGTGCGCACGACGAAGAACGCCGAACTGAGCGTGAAACCGTAGAGACGTTGGAAATCGACGTAGCCGCGGTCCATCACGTAGAAGGCGCCGGCCTCGGGCATGATCTCGTCGAGGATGTTGACGTCATGCACTTTGCCGTCTGTAACGCTTATAAACGTGGGGATATTGCCATGCAGATCAAGCAAGGTGTGCATCTTCACCGCGCCTTTGTGCCGGCGAAACTTCGCCCACGGAAACAAGGAGAGGCAGAGGTCGATGGTGGTCGAATCGAGAGCATACAAAGTGTGATCCAGATCCACGCCGATCGAATCTCTGACATGGAGCGGTCTGGCGATGCCGATCAGGTGCTGCGCGAAATCGGCGAAGATGCGCCAGTCGTGAGTCTCGTTGGCGTCGGCCAGCGTGGATCGCGCGATCCGGCTGCGGAATCCCATGTGATACAGCTTGTCGCTGATCGATCCCAGGCAAGCCTCGATGTCGCGGAGGCTTTCGCGATAGGTGAACTGCGCAAAGGCCATCGCCAGAAGCTGGTCCCAACAAGACAACCTTCTATGGTGGCTGTCACCACCATAGCGGGCCACGCACTTCTGAAACTCGAGATGGGACAGGTGAGCGATCAGTTGCGCGAAAACGGTTCGGCCAACATTCATCCACCATTGTTTCGCCGAGGTCCGGCCTGCCCCCCCGGTCGATTTTCAGCCGTTTTCAGTTCAAATCGTTTTTTCGGAGAGTCCCGCTATCATATTGACCATAATGGACTTATTGGAATCCACAAAGTACTTTGCCGGACACCAATGTATGCTTTTATGTCGGGACTATCCTCGCCGGGCCCGGCGGCGGATTGAGC
>JBAPPP010000249.1:0-4606 GCA_049280175.1 Rhodanobacter sp. | reverse complement strand
GTGCACGCTCGCGCACGCGCTGCACTTCAAGCTGCTGCCCGCGCAACGCATAGGCCAGGCGATTGATGAAAAAGCCCAGCAGCAGCGCGCTGATCACGAAATTCACGCCCATGCCCGCCACATGCAGCGAGAAGCCACCATGCGATTCGTCGTGCATCGGCATCGGCAACGGCACATGCCAGTACAGCAGCACCAGGTAGGCGACGCCGGCCAGCGCGGACACTGTCAGGATGGCACGCACGGAGAGCGCCGCTGCGCTGAGCGCGATCGGCACCAGCAGTAGAGTGATGAACGGATTACTGGCGCCGCCGGTGAAATACAGCAGGTAGCCCAACACCAGCGTATCGACCGCAATATGACCGATGGTTTCCCACTCGCGCATCGGCCACGGCTGGCTGAGCCGCCATGCCGCAAACACCGAGAACACCGCGAGCAGACCGATACCAACCAGCAGCGGCAACACCGGCACCCCCAACTGCATCCACCAGGCACACACCAGCACTGCCACACTCTGCCCGGCGATCGCGCACAACCTGAGCCAAGCCAGTGTGCGCGCCAGCGCGAAGGGGCCAATGCGTTGGGCGGGTCGGTGCGGCATGGCGATCATCCCGGCTTGCTCGCTCGGTACCTGCAGGAACGCGCTGTGCGACGCACAGCGCGTTAGCCAGGGTCAGGGTGGCGTATTGAATTCTTCACTGCGAACGGCCGGCAGCGGGTGATAGTTGGTCGCCGCATCGGAATGGCTGGCCGACAGCTTGTTCATCAGCGGCAGCATGGCGATCGCGATCACCGTGCAGGCGATGCCCACGAAGCCGAGCTGATTGAACAGGCTCACATAGATCGGCAGCGACTGCATCGGGTCGGTGATGTTGTCCGGGATGTGCGCAATGTTTGCCACGATGCTGCCGAGGTATTGCGACAGACCGACGGCAACGTAGTAGGCGCCCATCATGAAGCCACCCATGCGCGCCGGCACGTAGCGCGCGATCATCGCCAGGCCGAGGCCGCTGACCAGCAGTTCGCCCAGTGAGTACCAGCCATAACCCCACACCATCGTCCACGACGACACCTGGCCGTTCACTGCCGCGTGTGCACCGACGCCATACATGAAGAAGCCGACGGCCACCGCGGCAAAACCCAGCGCGAACTTGAACGCGACCGACGGATCCTTGCCGACCCGACCGAGCCCGTTGTAGATGAACACCAGCACGGGGCTCAGCAGCACGATCCAGATCGCATTGAGGTTTTGGTACTGCTCGGGAATCCAGTTGAACAAATGCGCGCCGAATACGTTGAACGACAGATCCACGTTGTGCTGTGCGAACAGGTTCAGCGAGGTCGCCATCTGCGAGTAGAAGATGAAGAAGAAGATCGTCTGCACAGTCAGCACCAGCGCGGCGATCAAGCCGGCGCGTTCGCTGGGCTTGCTGCTGCGGATCAGGTGCGCAAACACGCCCAGGATCACCACGCCGGCTGCATATACGCAGACCTTGGCGACAGCCTGGCTTTGCAGGATGAAGGCGGCGACGAACACCATCAGGAAAGCGGCGCCAAATACCGGCAGGGCGCGCCGCATGTCGATGGGGTGATCGTCTGCAGGCGATCCGATATGCACCAGCGCGCGCCGCATGAACAGATAGTTGACCAGGCCCAGGATCAGGCCGATCGAACAGACGCCAAACGCAGTGTGCCAGCCCATCGAGTCGCCGTAGCGTGCCGCGACTTCGTTGCGAATCCATGGCGTCGCCGTCATCGAGATCATCGACCCGATGTTGACCGCCATGTAGTAGATGGTGAACGCACTATCGATCCGGGTCTCGTCACCTTCGTAGATCTTGCGAACCAGATTTCCCGCATTCGGCTTGAAGAAACCATTGCCGACCACGATCACGCCGAGCGCGAAATAGGTGAGGTTTGCCGGATTCAAAATCGACAGCAGGCCGCTACCGCCATCGGTAAGGCCCAGCGCCTCCGGCGGGATCCACAGGATGCCGTAACCCACCGCCAGCACGGTTGCACCGATCAGCATGGTGCGACGTGTGCCAAGCAGTTTGTCGCCAACCCACCCGCCAATCGCGGGCGTTGCGTAGATCAGCGCCGCTGCCGCACCCCAGACGAGATTGGCCTTGGTATCGGCGAAACCAAGCTTCTTCATCAGGAAGGTGACCATCAACACCTGCATGCCGTAGAAGCCGAAGCGCTCCCACATCTCGATCAGGAAGACGGTAGTGAAGGACCGATTCTGGGAGACCGGCGGATTCTGAATTGCCATATCTTTTCCGTGCGTGATTCAAATCATGGCGGCGCCCTGGCGCTGCCTATTCACTGCAACCCTGAACGGGCCACAACCGACGAAGCGTAACCTATTCGTCATTCGGGTGTAGCTGCAGTGCCGCATGGCAAAAAGTTGCGATTCGTGCCTGTCTGCGCTGCCGTGCGCGTTGTCGAAACAGGCCGAGCTGCTTGTGGCATCACCGCTTGTGGCATCATGCGTGGCTTGTGCCGCCTGCTTTTCCGGAGCTTCGCCCCGCATGCCGATCCCCGAGTTTTCGCAGTCGAGCCCCCCGCCGACGGCCTGGATTTTCGCCGCCGGGCGCCCCTTCCATCTTGATGCCCGGCAGTCGCTGCCGGCTGCTGCCTGAGCGGTCGGTCGAGATGGCAGCCGAAGGTTTTCGCGGTCCGAAGCAGCTCTGGATGGCGTTTCAGTGGTCGATGAAGGGTTTCAGGGCCGGCTGGCGTCATGAGGCGTCGTTCCGGCTCGAAGCCTGCCTGGCGGTCGTGCTGATTCCGCTTGGCCTGTGGCTGGGTCATGGCTCGCTGGAGAAGCTCGCGCTGGTTTTTCCTTCGATCCTGGTGTTGTCGGCCGAACTGCTCAATTCGGCGATCGAAGCGGTGGTCGACAAGGTCAGCCCCGAGTTCCACGAACTGGCTGGCCGCGCCAAGGACATGGGCTCGGCGGCGGTCTTTCTGCTGCTGGTGTTGGTGGTGCTCAGCTGGGGCTTGATCCTCGGTCCGCGTCTGCTCGGCTGAGCCGGGGCCATCGTCGTCCTGGCCCGTCGCGAGGCGGCGAGCAGATATGGGATGATGGAATGGTCTTCCACCGGATCGGAGCGACCCCATGAAACTTCTTCGCAATCTCGTGCTGTTGTTGCTGGCCTTCAGCGTTGCCGGCTGTGGTTACAACTCTATCCAGCGGCAGGACGAAGCAGTCAAGGCAGCCTGGTCAGAAGTGCTCAACCAGTATCAGCGCCGTTCCGACCTGGTGCCGAATCTGGTCAATACCGTGAAGGGTTACGCCCAGCACGAGGAAAAAGTGTTCACCGAAGTGACCAACGCCCGTGCGAAGGTCGGCAGTGTGCAGATGACGCCTGAGCTGGCGAACGACCCGGCGGCGCTGGCTAAATTCCAGGCGGCACAGGGTGAATTGGGCAATGCATTGTCGCGGCTGATGGTGGTCAGCGAGAACTATCCCAACCTCAAGGCCGATGGCCTGTTCCAGAACCTGCAAGCCCAGCTTGAGGGCACCGAGAACCGCATTACCGTGGCGCGCAACCGTTACGTGTCCTCGGTGCAGGATTACAACTCGATGATCCGCACGTTCCCGAACAATCTCACCGCGAAAATGTTCGGTTACCAGGTGAAGCCGAACTTCAGCGTGGAAAATGAGAAGGCGATTTCCACCGCGCCGACGGTCGACTTCGGCAACAGCGCACCGGCGCCTGCCGCCTCGGCGCATTGATGATGTTTCGGCGCTTTCCGCGCCTGTTGCTTGTGCTGGCGATGGCATTGCTGTCGCCGGCCCTGCTGCATGCGGCCGATGCCGTGCCGAAGCTGGCACGGCATGTCACGGATCTCACCGGCACGCTGACCGCGGCGCAGGTCGATCAACTGGATGCGCAACTGGTCACGCTGGAAAAAACCAAGGGCGCACAGCTGGTGGTGCTGATGGTTGGCACCACGGCGCAGCAGGACATCGATGATTATTCGCTGGCGGTCGCCGAGGCGAACAAGATCGGTCGCAAGGGCATCGACGATGGTGTGTTTCTGCTGATCGTGAAGAACGATCATCAGGTGCGCATCGAAGTGGGCTATGGCTTGGAAGGTGCGATTCCCGATGCGGCCTGCGCGCGCATCATCCGCGAATACATCGCACCGAAATTCCGCGGCAACGACTATTTCGGCGGTATCAGCGACGCCGTCGGTGCGCTGACTCTGCTGATCAATGGCGAGGCGTTGCCGGCGCCGGTAAAGGGCGCTCCCGGCGAGGAGCGTCATGGTCTCGGGTTCCAAAACGGCTTGTTCATCGGCGTGTTCGTGGCGCTGTTTCTGCGCAACCTGCTCGGCCGCGCGGGGGCGTGGATTCGTGCACCGCTGGGTGCCGTGCTTACCGGTGGTCTGCTGTGGCTGCTGGTTTCCATGGGCGCCGGCATTTTCGGTGCACTGATCGGCGGCGCATTGATGTTGTTGCCTGGTGGTGGTGGGCGCTCCATCGGCGGCGGTGGCTGGGGTGGCTTCGGTGGATTTGGCGGTGGCGGCTTCGGTGGCGGCGGGGGTTTCGGTGGTGGCGGCGGCGGTGGTTTCAGCTGCGGTGGCGGTGGCTTCGGTG
>JBAPPP010000248.1:0-2767 GCA_049280175.1 Rhodanobacter sp. | reverse complement strand
ATCATAGGTTATCTGGGGGAAGGGCGGAATGGGCCTTCGACCCTCAAGAGATACTATCAAGCGTCTTCGGAGTCGGGCGCACGAAAATATGCGAACGTCCGACGTGGCGGCCATTCACAAGGGATTTGGAACGTGGCTTGCAGCCACCGCTCCCCATACTGTGGCGCGTTTTGGGTGCATTCGGACCGCTTAATCGCCTCCCATCCATGGCATGGGCGACCCGAAAATTCTTTCTGGTAACGCGGGAGTCCATACAATGACTCGATCAAAAGCACACGACGATCAGTGCGAAGCTGAGGCATTGATTCTGCAATCGCTGGTGCGCAAGCTGGTGGAGAAGGGTTTGCTGTCAGAAGATGACGTGCGTGCGCTACTGCTGAATGCCATGAAGGGACTCAACATCGTCGTCCCAAGCCCTATGGGACCGAAGGCAGCTAACGACATCATTATTGAAGGGAGCTGAAACGTTGTTGGATCGCGGGGCAAGCCAGGTCCTAAACTGATCGCTACAAGTCAAAAAAGGATTATTGATAGTGTCTTCCACCATTTCCCAGCCAGTAACCGCCAAGCTCACGAACGCCGCCATTTTCCTGGTAGTGACTTTAAAGCCGGGTGCGCAACATGACGTGACGGTGAGGGGGCTTTGCGCCGATTTGTCCTCGTTGCTGCGTGGTGTGGGCTTTCGCAACCCGAAAGGGCGCCTGTCGTGTGTCATGGGTTTCGGGTCGGATGCCTGGGATCGACTGTTTGGCCAGCCAAGGCCCGCGGAACTGCATCCGTTTCGTGAAATCCGCGGGGTCCATCATGCGGCGTCCACGCCAGGTGACCTGCTGTTTCACATTCGTGCCAAACAGATGGATCTGTGTTTTGAAATGGCTGGCGCGATCATGGATCGCATCGGCGACATCGTCGAGGTGGTGGACGAAGTCCACGGTTTCAAATATTTCGACGAGCGCGACCTGCTCGGCTTTGTCGATGGAACCGAGAACCCCGTTGACCAAGCAGCGATCGATGCCGCGGTCATTGGTGGTGAGGATTCGGCATTCGCTGGTGGCAGCTATGTGGTCACGCAGAAGTACCTGCATGACCTGCGTGCGTGGAACGCGTTGCCCGTTGAGTACCAGGAAGGCGTGATCGGACGAAAGAAGCTCTCCGATATCGAGCTCGCCGACGCAGCCAAACCGGCCTATGCGCACAACGTTCTGACCAACATCGTCGAAGATGGCGAGCAACTGCAGATCGTCCGCGACAACATGCCGTTCGGCGAGTTCGGCAAAGGAGAGTTCGGCACCTATTTCATCGGCTACGCCCGGTCGCCGCGTCGCATCGAGAAAATGCTCAACAACATGTTCGTGGGCCTTCCGCCGGGCAACTACGACCGGTTGCTGGACGTCAGCAGGGCCATCACCGGCACGCTGTTCTTCGTGCCCTCCGCCACGTTCCTGGACAACGTGTCCGACGAAGACCCCGCCAGTCCATCCGACGACGCGAATGCGAGCTCGGATGCTTCCCCTTCCACTTCCAGTCCCCAGGTGCACGACGGTTCGCTCGGCATCGGCTCGCTCAAAGGAGATCGCTCACATGAATAATCTTCATCGGAAACTTGCGCCAATATCGGAAGGGGCGTGGGTGCAGATCGAACAGGAGGCTTCCAGGACACTGAAACGCCATTTGGCGGCCCGCCGAGTGGTAGATGTGGTGGGGCCCCAAGGATTTGAATTTTCGTCGGTGGGCACCGGCCATTTGCAGGATCTGCCGGCCCCGGCGGATGGCATCCAGGCGTCGTTGCGGGAGGTCCGCGCCGTCGTGGAGTTGCGCGTGCCCTTTGAGCTGACACGCGAGGCCGTCGATTCGGTGGAGCGGGGAGCCAACGATCCCGACTTGCAACCGCTCAAGGACGCGGCCCGCAAGATCGCCTTTGCCGAGGACAGGGTGGTCTTTGAAGGTTACGAAGCCGCGGGGATTCCTGGTATCCGCCGTGGGGCGAGTAACAAGGCGATCACTCTCCCTTCGGATGTGGATGGCTATCCTGCCGCGGTGGCGCAGGCGGTGAGTGCTCTGCGCGAGGCCGGAGTGAACGGACCCTATGCGCTTCTGTTGGGCGAAGATCCCTACACGCAGGTGAGCGGGTCGACCGACGCGGGGTATCCGATCATCAAGGATATTGAAGAGATCATGGAAAGCGACATCATCTGGGCTCCTGCCATCAAAGGGGGCGCCGTGGTGAGCACGCGCGGCGGGGATTTCCAGCTCCATGTAGGGCAGGACTTCTCGATCGGCTATCTGAGTCACTCGCCGCAATCCGTTCAACTGTACCTGCAGGAGACGTTGACGTTCCTGCAACTGACTGCCGAAGCTGTGGTGATGCTCAACGCGGGAGGCAAATAAGCAGGTTGGATCACTTTTAGATCGAAGCTGGGGACCATGCAGGAACTTGACTTCTACATCAATCCGACGCGCCCCACCGTTGGCCTTTATGTGAGCAAGGGTGCCTGCCTTCCTGATCAGAAGTGGGACCTGGAAGGACATGTCCGGGCCAGTATCGCCGTCGTTGCCCCTCACTAACCGATGCCTACTCAGATGTTTTTTACTATATCGAGCGTTCCCACAATCATCACATGCAACGCAGGTTTTATCGTCAAGACCACGACTTTACAACCTTAACTCAACCGTCCGCGAAAACGGGGTAGAACCCGGGGGGAAGTGGCTGATCGGCGTGAACTAGAGTGTCGATGGTGGAATGAGGAGTCACTTGCTAGAACCAGAC
>JBAPPP010000247.1:0-3365 GCA_049280175.1 Rhodanobacter sp. | reverse complement strand
TCTTAAAGCTCTAATGCAACCAAAACAGCAAAACAGCAGCAGAGCATCGCGACTGAAGTCGCTCCCACAAGAGCAGCAAGGGCAGCAAAAGCAAAAAGGAAGCGAAGGGGTCACGGGTAAGGACGCTGGGCCCCTGCCTTCGCAGGGGTGACGAGAAGTCAGCCGCGCCGCGAGCACCTACCCCTCACCCCAGCCCTCTCCCCGTTGTGGAGAGGGGGCTGGGCGCTCTTTAGGAAAACAACGATGACCATCGCGACTGAAGTCGCTCCCACAAAAAGCAGCAGTCCACAGCGCTAACCCGGCAAAACCCGCAGCACTAGCCAAGAACAATGCGCAGATTATGTGTCTGGCCATCATCGGATAGCAGGATGGCGTCACCAGCAGCCATCGTTTGGCCATCCAATTCAACCAACGTCACGCCACGACAAACCTTGCGCGGATTCTCCACGCTGATCTCGTAACGAGTCACGTGCTGCGGTCCCCGATGTCGATAAGTGAGCTGGAAGCCCGGCCATTCCCTGGGGATGCACGGATCGATACGCAGCTTCTCGCCTTGCAGGCGGAAGCCAAGGACCGCCTCCAAACCCCCGCGGTATAACCACGCGGCGGAGCCGGTGTACCAGGTCCAGCCGCCGCGGCCGACGTGCGGTGGTTCGGAATAGACGTCTGCGCAGGCGATGTAGGGCTCTACCTTGTAGCGCTGCACTGCTTCGGCGGTTTCGCTGTGGCGGATGGGGTTGAGCAGGTCGAACAGGCCACCGGCGCGGTCGCCATCGCCGAGCCCTGCCCAGGCGAAGATCGACCACGTCGCACCGTGTGTGTACTGGCCGCCGTTCTCGCGAACGCCGGGCGGGTAGCCCTTGATGTAGCCGGGGTTCTGCTTGCTGTGGTCGAACGGTGGGGTGAACAGGCGGGCGATCTGGTTCGGGTGGTCGACCAGCAGCCGGTCGACCGAAGCCATCGCCTGCACGCTATGTTCCTGATCGGTCGCTCCCGCCATCACGCTCCACGACTGCGCGATGGTGTCGATCTGGCATTCATCACTTTCGTGTGAACCCAGTGGCGTGCCGTCGTCGTAATAGCCGCGGAGATACCACTGGCCGTCCCAGGCCTGCTCGAGTGCCTTGCGTAAGTCCTCGGCGTACGCGCGCCAGCGCGTGGCACGTTCGGCTTCGCCGCGTTGCTCGGCTTGTGGCGCAAACGCCGCGATGGCGGTCAGCAGGAACCAGCCGAGCCAGCTGCTTTCGCCACGTCCCTGTTCGCCGACCACGTTCATGCCGTCGTTCCAGTCGCCGGTGCCGATCAGCGGCAGGCCGTGGGCGCCGCGGGTGAGGCTGGAGTCGAGCGCACGAGCGCAGTGCTCATAGACGGAGACCTTCTGATCCGATGCAGCAGGCTGGAAGAACGCATCGTTGGCACCGTCAGGGATGGCCTGACCGGACAGGAACGGCAACACGTCATCCAGCACCGCGTTGTCGCCGGTCACGCCAACGTAGTGCATGGCGACATAGGCGAGCCAGATGCGGTCGTCGCTGATCTTCGTGCGGATGCCCTGACCGGCTGGTGGCAGCCACCAGTGCTGCACGTCGCCTTCGGCAAACTGGCGGCCGGCGGCGCGCAGCAGGTGCTCGCGGGCGAGGTCGGGTCGGCTTACGCACAGCGCCATCACGTCCTGCAACTGGTCGCGGAAACCGTAGGCGCCGCTGGCCTGGTAGTACGCGGTGCGTGCCCACACCCGGCAGCCAAGCACCTGGTATGGCAACCAGTCGTTGAGCAGGATGTCCATCGCCCGATCCGGCGTGCGTACCTGCACGGTGTCGAGCAGGCCGTTCCATTGCGCGGCGACGTCGGCGAGCACGCTGTCGATATCGATCGCGCGATATTTCGTGATCAAGGCCTGGGCCGCGGCCTCATCAGCGGTATCGCCAAGCATGAAGACGATGTCGATCTGCGTGTTGGGCGGCAACTCAATCGTTGTCTGCAGCGCGCCACAGGGATCCAGCGCGGCACCGAGCCGTCCCGTCAACGGCGCATCGCGGTGTAGTGCCGCCGGCCGCTCGATGGCGCCGATCGGGCCGAGAAACGCGCCGCGATCACCGCTCATCGAGTGCTGTTGGCCGGCCATGTCGATGAACGCGACGCGATCGCCGAAATCGGCGCGCCACGGATTGCGCGCAAACAACGCACCGGTTGACTCGTCACGCGAGGTAATCACATACGGCGCCGGCGTGGTGCCGTTTCCACCCAGCGCCCACTCGACATAGCCGGTGATCGACAGCTGTCGCGTGCGTCCCGAACGGTTGCCCAGGCGCAGTCGTGACAGCTTCAGGGGATCGGCTGTGGGCACGCACTGGATCAGCTCCAATTCGATGCCGTGTGCGTCATTCGTGAAGCGACTCCAGCCCTTGCCGTGAGTCGTTGCATATTTTGCGCCGGCTACGCGAATCGGCAGCGCAGTGGCGCTCCACAACACGCCGGTGTCCTGGTCGCGCAGATACAGCACGTCGTGTGGACTGTCGCTGACCGGATCGTTCGGCCAGGGCGTGAGAGGATTTTGCTGGCTGTTCAACGACCACGCATAACCGCCGCCCTCGGACGAAACAAGGAAACCAAACGCCGGGTTCGCGACTACGTTGACCCACGGTGCCGGCGTGCTGCGGTTGTCGTCGAGGTTGATCTGATAGCTGCGGCCGCCGTCGCTGAAGCCGCCGCTGCCATTGCTGAATTCAAGGGAGGAGGCGCCAATCGTGGAGGCGGCAATCGGTGTGCTTGCGCGAATGGCCGTCGGCCTGGATGGGGCAGGCGCCGCCGATGGATCGGCCTGCGCCTCGTCGATCTGCTCCTTGTCGCTGTGACCGAGCAGCACTCTGGCGACCGTCAGCAGGCCGTTGCGCAAGTCGTCGCTGATCGCGTTGTCGCGCAATGCAAACAGCTCGACCTTGAGCGCTTTGCTGTCGGCTTTCAGCAGTATCTGCTGCGTGCTCACCAGCGACGTGAGAACGCTATGCAGTGCATCACCATCGGCGGTGTCACCCACAGCGCCATCGCGGGGTGCGCTGTCGGCGGTGTTTAGGAGCACCACATCGACCCCCAGCCGTTTGCTCTGCCAATCGCGCTGCGCCAGCAGCAGTTCCTGCACCTTTGGTAGTTCGGCGGGATCGCCGATGCGCAGCAGTACGATCGGGCGATCGCCGGAAATGCCGGCCGCCCACAACGTGGGCGGGCCACCGCGGCCACGCTTCAATACGTCGGGCGCAGCACGCTGGCTCGCGTCGCTGCTGACCAACGCGCTCATCCAGTGCGCAAAACGGGCGGCCTGTGCCGTGTCGATGCCGAGCCGCGCTTGTTCGGCCTCGGCGTGGTTC
>JBAPPP010000246.1:0-8347 GCA_049280175.1 Rhodanobacter sp. | reverse complement strand
GTGACGCCATCGCAGACCACCATGGCGTCACCCACGAGTCCACCGGCATGGCCGAATACCGGTTTGTCCGGCCAGGATGTCGCCATTGTCCAGTGCCGGGTTTGCGTGTCGTAGATCTGCACGTCGGCCACATTGGCCGTATCGTGCCATCCGCTCACCAGCACGATCCAGCGATCTCGCCAGGGCATAGCGACGGTGTCGTCCACGGGTGTCGGCATGGTCGTCTCGACGGACATATGGCCAGTGCCCGGATTGAGTCGCAGGACCTCGGGTGTCGACGTCTCTTCACCCTTGGGCGAAACACTGTAGCCGCCAATCAGATAGATCTTGCCTGCGATCGTAACGGCGGCACTGCCTAGCCGACCTTGCGCTACTGGAATGTCACCGACACGGCGCCAACGTCCCGCATGCAGGTCAAGCGCGTAGATGTCGTTCGCAATGTCGCGACTGGTCTTGCCAGCACCAATTCCGTAGAAGGCAAATACCTGATCGCCAGCGCGCGCGACGGCCCAGTTGCTGCGCGCCACCGGCGCGGCTGGCAAAGGACTCGGCACTGGTCCCTCAATGACGGATGCGGATGACGATGGATGGGTCACCTGCGGCGTGGCCGGTATCTGCGAGTGGAACTGAGCTCCGATCAGCCCACTGCACAGCGCGAATGCATGTGTCAGTATTTTGCGCACGCGAAGACCCTCGACTCTTGTTATGCCGGCGTTGGATCGACACGCATCGATCCCGAGCTCCACTCATCCGTTCTGCCGGACGTGCAACGTTACATGGAATTTCCATGTCTGGCCCGGCTGACCCGGTTAGCTCCGCCCCCCCTTCAAGGGACGCTAAGGACTTCGCACCGCTCCACGGTAACTCGCAGGCAGTCACTCTTCCATCCAGCAAACCCATCCTTCTCTTCGGGTGACGTCGCGTTCGACATCATGTGGCGGCGAGCGTACGCTGCCTGAGGAGACGCGGCGGGACGGCGTCGCTGCCCTCGCCCGCATCCCTCCATCGGAGGACATATGAGCGAAGCAGAGCGAGGTGCCGCGAACGTGCGCGAACTGAGTCATTTCATCGACGGTCAACGCGCCGCTGGGGCGAGCGGGCGATTCGGTGATGTATTCGATCCAACGCTAGGCCGAGTGTCGGCCCACGTGCCGCTGGCAAACGCAGCTGAGGTTGCCGCCGCCGTCGCCGCTGCGAAAGCAGCGTTTCCGGCCTGGAGCGAAACTGCGCCGCTGCACCGCGCTCGCCTGATGTTCAAATTCAAGCAGCTGCTTGATGCGCATTTCGACGAGCTCGCCGAGCTTATTACGCGCGACAACGGCAAGCTGCTTTCGGACGCGAAGGGCGAGGTCATACGCGGTATCGAAATCGTCGAATTCGCGTGCGGCATTCCGAACCTGCTGAAGACCGATTTCACAGATCAGGTTAGCAGCGGCATCGATGCCTGGAATCTGCGTCAGCCGGTCGGGGTGGCCGTGGGTATCACGCCGTTCAATTTCCCGATGGTCGTGCCGTGCTGGATGTTTGTAATGGCGGCAGTGTGTGGCAACACATTTGTGCTCAAGCCTTCGGAGCGCACTCCGTCGGCATCGATTCTGCTTGCCGAGCTGTTCATCGAGGCGGGAGTTCCCAAGGGCGTCTTCAATGTCGTGCATGGCGACAAGGTCACCGTCGATGCGCTGATCCAGCACCCGGATGTGGCCGCGGTATCTGTCGTCGGCTCGACGCCGGTCGCCGAATACATCTACGGCGAAAGCACCAAGCACGGCAAACGCGTACAGGCGTTGGGCAGTGCAAAAAATCATCTGGTCGTGATGCCCGATGCCAACCTCGATCAAGCCGTCGATGCGCTGATCGCCTCTGCGTATGGCTCGGCTGGCGAGCGTTGCATGGCGACTTCAGTCGCGGTGGCGGTAGGGCGTATTGCCGATGAACTGATCGGGCGCCTCGTGCCGCGTGTGCGCTCGCTCAGGATCGGCGGTGGCATGGAACCCGATCTGGACATGGGGCCCCTCATCACCGCCGCGCATCGCACCAAGGTGACGTGCTATATCGATGCGGGCGTCGCAGCGGGCGCCAGGCTCGTCGTCGATGGTCGTGGCCGTACCGTGCCCGGCCACGAAGAGGGATTCTTTCTCGGTGGCTCGCTCTTTGACGACGTAAAGCCTGACATGAGCATCTATCGGGAAGAGATCTTCGGGCCGGTGCTGTCGGTTGTCCGGGTGCCTGACCTGGCGAGTGCAATAGCACTCGTCAACGCGCACGAACTGGGCAACTGCGTATCGCTTTTCACATCCGACGGCGGCACGGCTCGCGTATTTTCCCGGCAGATCAAGGCGGGCATGGTGGGCATCAACCTGCCGAGTCCGGTACCGGTGGCGTGGCATTCCTTCGGGGGCTGGAAGCGATCGCTATTCGGCGACCATCATGCGTACGGCCAGGAAGCCGTACGCTTTTACACGCGCTACAAGAGCGTCATGCAGCGCTGGCCCGACAACATCGCCAAAGGTGAGGAATTCGTCACGCCTGTGGCCAAGTAAGCCGATCCGAGCGCGAGCGCAGAGAGGGCCGAGGCGATTTTCATCACGTTGGGAAGTCACTCCGGCCGCGCTTCGCATCAGATCATGTCTCTGGCCCCTTCGATTCTCACCGCCGATGTTCCTGCCCTGAACAACTTTGCAGCGAGTTAGAGTGATGCGGAAGAAAAAATATTCCGCCAGTCGTTCTTCATGCTGACTACATGAATGCCATACGCGTCGGCACGCTCCAACGCCTCGTTCAGCGGGCTGATTTTGAAATCCCGATCGTAAGCAAACTCCCGCGCCGCATCGTCGTGGTGTAACAGCAGACCAAGCCTGGCGCCATCACCCTGCAGCGTGTATCGGAGCATCGACAGATCGCCGTCGGAATTACCGAAGGTAAAGATAGGTCGGCGGCCCAGGTGAAGACCGATATTGACGACCTTCTCGTCGCGATCATCGAAGCTTCCCAGACTGGGCAGCTTCCTGAGCACGAGACTTCCGTCGATGGTTTCGACGCGGCAGTGGGTGCTCGATCCGATCACTTGCTCGGGCGGGATGCCGTACAGGCGCTGCGAAACGACTCGCACGAATTCGACTCCGCCGCCGGTAACGATGAAGGTCTTGAAGTCGTTTGCCCGAAGATAGGCCAGCAAATCCTGCTGAGGTTGATACGCGTTACTGAGCAGCAGACGCCCCAGCGTCGGATGTTTTGCGAAAGAAAACCACTCCGCTACGGCTGTCTGAAAATCGTCGACGGTCATCCCCGCATGGACTGCAAAAATGGTCTCGAAAACGTCTTGCCTCGGTAGCGATGCAAGGGCCTCGAGGTCGCCAGCGAGAAATGCCTTGTACGCGGGTTTGTCACGTAACTCGGGGCGTTGCGATGTCAGGCGCTTCACTTCAGCCAGGGTGAAAAGAACCTGCACAAGGTTCGGGAATTCACACCATAAGGTGCCGTCGTTGTCGAATGTGGCGATGCGTTCCGCAGTCGGCCGAAAGTGCGGACCGTCCTCGTTCGTCACCCGTGCAACAAAATCCAGAATCGCCGACTTGCTGGGTCCGTCGACCCAAGATGGCAAAGGGTTGGGATCGGACATGTAGAGCCCTCCGAGAATGACCCATGGGATGCCGTACGTTAAAACAACGGCTTTCGTTCAAGACCAGACGGAGCCGCGCACGCCGGAGCCATAGGGCGTGAGAGTCATTATTCGCCCCGTCAAGAAGCAATACCAGCCAGGCTCAAATAACGCTACTGGCTCACTTTTTGATCGTTTTCAAGCCGCCGACGTTGAATGTGGAAGCACGCGGCCGGTTTCGAGCAGGGTTTTGAGATTCGACAGAACCTGGGGCCAGCCACCTGATATTCCCGCGAACATCTCCGGGTCGTTCTCAAGGCCTGCATGGGTGACTGTCAAACGAACGAGACCGTCGCCGTGCGGCTCGATGTCGTAGGCAACGCGCGAATGTTTCGATTCGTCCTCGGCGTCCTTCGGCCTGCCCCAGGTGACAACGAGGCGACGGGGCGGGTCGCTCTCGACGACCTTGCCGACGATTTTGAGTGTGCCCGCATCGTCCAGGCTGCGGTGTTCCCAGCGGGAACCGGGTTTCCAATCCGACACGTTTACATTCGCCGCGCAGCCCGTGTTCAGACCACACCAGTACTGGCGCATCACATCGGTGTCGACCAGCGCCTGCCACACCTTTTCCGGCGTCGTCGCAATATAGGTCACGTATACAAAGTCAGGCTTTGTCATTGTCATCACCTTCCAGTTTTTTCTTGAAGTCGTGCAACGCACGAAGGCGGTTGCGCTCGAACTTTCCGATCCAGCGCTCGTAAATTTCATGCAGCGGCACGGGGTTCAAATAGTGAAGCTTTTCCCGGCCCTGCCAGACGACGGCGACGAGGTTGGCTCCCTCGAGCTGTTGCAGGTGCTGTGTCACGGCCTGGCGAGTCATGTCCATGTGCTCACAGAGTGCGGTCACCGCCTGACCGTTCTCCTGATGCAGCATGTCGAGCAGACGCCGGCGGCCCGGGTCAGCTAGCGCCTTGAAGACTTTATCGATGTCCAAAAGCCTTTCAATTCCAGTTGTCGATCTTGACGTCGTGGGGGTTGGGTGCACCCTTCCCGGTTTCCAGCAGCGACTTCAAGCTCATCAGGAAGATCGCCCACTTGGTGCTGCAATGGTGCATGAATTCCACTGGCTCTTCCCAGTCCAGATGCTTGAACAGGACGATGCAATATTCGCCGTCCTGTTTGAGCTGCCAACTGATCCTGGTGCCGATCCATTCTGCAGGCCCGTCGACCACCTGCCATAGCACCCGCGTGGAGGGATCAAGCTCGAGAATTTTCATGTCGAAGCCGCCGATTTCCGCGCCGCCAGCACTGAAGCGAAATTGGAACCCTCCGCCGACTTCCCCCTCCCCTTGCGTGTTGTTCGTCCACCAGGCGGCGAGACCCTCACGCGTGGCCAAGGCTTTATAGACCTCGTCCGACGAAGATTTGATTCCGACTCGATGCAGGATATCCATCACGACTCTCCTTACAGATTGATCGAAACGATGATGTGCGTTGTCAAGGCAATGCAGCTGCTGGCTTCGGCCATCGAAGACGCTTGCCGAGGCCTCACCACGTGGCGAATTATATGCAAGTATTTACTTGCATGTCAAGCAACAGGGCTCAGCCAGACAACGTATCGAGGCCGAATGCCCGAGTCCGCAGCTGACGCTAGAAATTTTGTTGGCCCGCCTCGCGCGACCTTGCCGGAAACGCGCCTAATCTATCGGGACAAACTGAGCGAACATGTCATTGAATTCCGAAAGACCCATCAGCGGAACGTAGTCACACACCTTGGCATACTCGTCCCACAACTTTTGAACTGCCGGATGGCTGTGCGCCTTCTCGATGGCACCGTCGCACCACTCGAATATTTCCACGACGATCCCCTCTCTGCTCTTTAGCGCGATGGGCGGCCGATCAGTGGCCAGCCCAAGGTTGCGCAGATAGGGCACGTGCTCTCTAACCAGGCCAAGCAGCTCGCTCTCCTTGCCAGGCTTCGGCCGATATCCAACGATGACGACATCACCCATGGCTAACCCTCCTTACATGACATGGTCGGGCGACTTAATGCGGCTCTGGAATGTCGGCTTCAGTAGCAGCTCAAAGCTCGCGCAGCACGCGGAAGCCAACCCGGCCACTGCGCATGCTGCCGTCGGCGCCTTCGCGGTACGCCGAGTTCACCTGGTCCGGTGAGCTGCCCCAGGAGCCGCCGCGGACGACGTGGGTGCTGCAGCCGGGGTTGAGCCAGCCCGAGCCGTCGTTCGGGGCGCTGACGTAACTCTCGTGCCAGCAATCCTGCACCCACTCCGAGACGTTGCCGTTGATGTCGTAGAGACCGAATGGATTGGCCGCGAACGTCATGACGGGCGCCGGTCCCCAATAGCCATCGCTGTAACCGCGGAACGCATGACTCCAGCGACGGCCAATGTGTGAACGGTCGCCGGAACCGGTGAGGTTTTCCACCAGCCGGGTAGGTGTGCCGTCGCCCCACCAATAACGGGTGGTGGTGCCGCCGCGCAGCGCGTATTCGAACTCGGCTTCGCTGGGCAACCGATAGACCTTGCCGGTGCGCTGGCTGAGCCAGTCGGCATAGGCCTTGGCGTCACCCCACGAAATATTCACTACGGGCAGATTCTCACCAGCCCGGTGGCCGGCGTAGTCGTCCTGCCAGCTGGCGCGGGGATCATCGCGCAGTGCACCGCTCTGTTCGTCATACACGCTGGCGCCGTCCAGCTTCACCGAATCGGGTACATAGCCGCTGGCGCGGACAAACTCGCGGAACTGTCCCACGGTAATCGCACTGCGCGCCATCGCAAAACCTTTGCCGATGGTGACTTGGTGTTGCGGCGTTTCAGCGTCTTTATGATCATCCTCGTTGTCCGGCGCACCCATCTGGAAGCTGCCGGTAGGAATCACCACCATCGTGGGCGTCTTGCCCGGCAGATCGACATAGCGGTCGCTGAATACCTGGCCGGGTTTGTAACTGGCATACAAGCGCGCGTTGGTCAGTTGCTCCTCGAAGTCGGCAAGGCCAGCCAGATTCGGACTGATGTCCTGTGCCTGCGCGGCCAGTTTTTTCGCCATCTCGATATTGCCGCCATCCAGCGCCGAGTGTGCCTGCGCCAGAACGCCGGTGGCACGTTGTTCGCGCATGTCATCCACGCGCTTGTGCGTATCCTGCATCTGCTGCGAGTCAGGACGGATGACTTGTGCTTCCTTAAGCGCCTTGTCCGCACTGACGAAGTCGTTTTGCGCCACGGCGGCCAAGGCCCGATCAAGCACCGCGCGCTGCACTTGCAGGACGCCCTGCTCGGCCACCGCATTTTGCGGATCGAGCGTCTGCACCTCGTGGTACAGATCCAGTGCGCTGCCGCCGACGGGTTGATCGGCGCTGCCCTGCTGTAGCAACGCAGCCGCCTTTGCGAGCATCGGCCGCACCTTGGCCAGGGTTTTCAGGCTCGCTTCCAGCTGCGCCACATCATCGGCCGCATTCGGCAGCGTACGCAGCGCATCGAGCAGATCCTGTGCCGAAGCGACGTCGCCCACGACGATATCCTGATCGATCTGCGCCACCAGTCGCGCACGCACATCGAACAAGCCTTGTGCGGCGCGGCGGCTGTCCGGCTTGTCCTTCAGCGCCTGCGCAAACAATGCGGCGGCGCTGTTCTTGTCGCCCACCAGCTGGCCGTCATGCAGCGCCTTGGTCGCCCGTGTCAGCAACGCCAGCACGTCCGGCGTGTCCGCACTCAGTTGCTCGGGCAGGTTCGCTTTGCGGCTGCTGCGCGCGACGATTACGTCCGTCGGTGCCAGCGTCATCGGCGGCCCGGCATTGATCTCGGCCGCCGCTGGCACCTGTTCCACTTGCGCCTGATTGCCTTGCACCGTTCCCATCGACATCGAGCGGCGTGGCGCCTGGGTTGGTTCGACGTGGAATACCCGCGGGAAAAAGTGATAGGTCAGCGCACAACCCAGCACGACAATGCCCAGCGCTCCACCCAGAGTGCGCTGACGGTGCAAGGTGGCATTGCTTGGCATGTATGGGCGTCCTTGAGGTGGCCTGTTATCGTGCGCTGCTCACCATAGGCACAAACTGCCGACAGGGCAATCCGCGCCCTGCAATTTTCAAGGAACACCGATGTCACTGCCTGAAACAGTCAATGCCGAATGGATCGATCACCGCGACGCATTGCAGGCGTGGCTGGCTGCGTTGCCGGCCGACGCGGCGATTGGCCTCGATACTGAATTCATGCGCCGCAATACGTTCTATCCGCAATTGGCGCTGCTGCAGCTCGGCTGGAACGGCCGCTATGCGCTGATCGACCCGCTCGCGTTCGAGATCGGCGACGCGCTGCAGCCACTGCTTGGCGAAGGCCCGGCAGTCACCGTGATGCACAGCGCCAGCGAGGACCTGGAAACCCTCGCCCCGCTCCTGCCGAACGGCCCGCGACAATTGTTCGACACGCAGATCGCGGCGGCCTTCGTGGGCATGGGCCTTGGCATCAGCTACCGCGCGCTGGTGGCCGAGCTGGTTGGGGGGGTGGAATTGGACAAGGGCGAGACCCGCTCAGACTGGCTGCAACGCCCACTGACAGCCTCGCAATGCACTTACGCCGCGCTGGATGTGGTGTATCTGAAAACCATCCACGAGCAGCTCAGCGAACGCCTGCAGCAGCGCGACCGCGCCGCCTGGCATGCGGAGGACTGCGAGCGGCTGAAGCGTCGTGCCAGCCATCGCGACGGCGACCCGCAACCCCAGGCCGCTATGCG
>JBAPPP010000245.1:0-1789 GCA_049280175.1 Rhodanobacter sp. | reverse complement strand
GGTAGCGCTGGTGCTGGGCGGGGAAGGCGAGGGCATGCGTCGGCTGACTCGCGAGCTGTGCGATTTTGTGGCGAAAATTCCCATGCCGGGTGCCATGGAGAGCCTCAATGTCTCCGTTGCGACCGGTGTGGTTCTGTTCGAGGCATTGCGGCAGCGGAGCGCGAAGCGATGAACTTCTTCTGGTATGACTGGGCCGGCTATATCGGCGTGGTGCTGGTGTTGTTGGCGTTCCTGCTGTTGCAGGCACACAAGCTGCGTGGCAACAGCTTGGTCTACCAGTTGATGAATGTGCTTGGCGCGATCGGCGTGATCATCTCGCTCAGTTTTGGCGAGGGGCCGATCAACTGGCCGGCGTTCCTGATGCAGCTCGCCTGGATCACGATCGGCGTCTACGGCATCGTGCATTCGACGCAGCTGCGTCGCGAGGCACGCGACGCGAACCGCAACATCGGGCCTTGATCAGGGATGTAACCTCCAGCTGACCCGCGGTAGCGCCCGACCTTGCTTCGGTGGCAACGGGCGCTATCCTTGATCAGGCAAGACGGCAGCAACGGCCCGCAAGCGTTGGCGCGGGGGACGACCTCCGGCACTTCTCTCATTGATCGCGGGGACGACCCTGCTCTGCATGCAGAGGAGTTTCTTATGCCCTGGATTTATCTCGCGCTCGCCGGCCTGTTTGAAATCGGTTGGGCGATCGGTCTCAAGTACAGCGATGGCTTTACCCGGCTGTGGCCAAGTGTGGCCACGGCGGCGGCAATGATCGTCAGCGTGCTGCTGCTGGCGCTGGCCACGCGGAGCCTGCCCATCGGTACCGCTTACGCGATCTGGACCGGTATCGGCGCAGTCGGTGCCGTGATTCTCGGCATCGTGCTATTTGGCGATTCGGCTGCGCCGTTGCGGTTGTTGTGCGTGTCGCTCATTGTCGCGGGCATCGTCGGACTCAAGCTAACGGCGCATTGAGCCGACGATCAGCCATCCATGTGGCAGCCCTCATACGGGCTGCTACTTAGGCCTTGTCGCCCAGCTTGCCCAGCTCCGGGTTCGACGTGAGATCGCCCTTGCTGCGCTGCTTGTTCAGCGGCTCGCCGGTGACCTGGAACCACACGTTTTCGGCGATGTTGGTGGCGTGGTCACCGATGCGCTCGATGTTCTTGGCCATGAACAACAGATGCGTGCACGGCGTGATGTTGCGCGGGTCTTCCATCATGTAGGTCAGCAGCTGACGGAAGTAGCCGGTATACGCCTCGTCCAGCACCACATCGTCTTTCCACACCTGGTAAGCGCGCTCGGCATCGCGATCGCGATAGGCCAGCAACACCTCACGTACCTCGGTCGCGGCCAGTTCGGCCAGCAATCCCAAGCCGCCGACGGGCGCCACCGGCGCGACCATCGACAAGGGGATCGAGCGCTTGGCCACGTTCGCGGCGTAGTCGCCGATGCGTTCGATGTCGGCGGCGATGCGCAGGGCGGCAAAGACATTGCGCAAGTCACCGGCCATCGGCGCGCGCAGCGCCAGCAGGCGCACGACGTCATGGCTGATTTCCTGTTCCAGCAGATCGATCGCATCGTCGTTGACGACGACACGCTGTGCGGCACGTTCGTCGCGTCGCTCGACCACATCGATCGCTGATTCCAGCTGAGTCACCGACAGCTCGCCCATGCGCACGATTTCACCCGTAAGCCGGGTCAGTTCGTCGTCGTAGCTCTTGATGATGTGTTCTTTGCCGCTGGTGTTCATGAGTCTGCCTCTGTTGTTTCCTTCTCCCCTCGGGAGAAGGTGCCCGAAGGG
>JBAPPP010000244.1:0-1933 GCA_049280175.1 Rhodanobacter sp. | reverse complement strand
GTTGGGAGGGGGTGAAGCTCTTGATCTTCGGACGAAGAGCGACCCCGCCCCAGCCCTCCCCTGCGAGCAGGGGCACTTGCTCCTCCCCCTGCTTGCAGGGGGAGGTTGGGAGGGGGTGAGGCTCTTGATCTTCGGACAAAGAGCGACCCCGCCCCAGCCCTCCCCTGCGAGCAGGGGAGGGAGCAGAGCTGGAACTTGCTCCTTCTCCTGCAAGCAGGGGAGCGGGCGTCGCGGGCTTCGCCCGCCTTGCCATACCAGTACATGACTGCTGCAATCAATGCATGTCTGCCGATGTCCGCTACCGCCTTGCCCGAACCGAAGATGCGCGCGCCGTTGGCGAGCTCGCGCGACGCGTGACGCGTCGTTGGATCTTGCCCGGGCAGCCGCCAGCTGCGGCCTTGAAGATACTGACAAGCATGAGCGCGAAGGCGATCCGGACAATGATGTTGGAGGGCCGGCGTTTTCATCTCGCCCTGATCGACGATCGGTTGGTCGGCGTGGCGGCGATGCGCGATGACAGCCATCTGTTTCAGTTCTTCGTAAGCACGCGCCATCAGGGCCGCGGCATTGCACGACGGCTCTGGCAACGCGTCATGCGCGATGCTGTACGCCGTGCCGGCACCCGTCGTTTCACGCTGAATTCGTCGCTGGTCGCCGTACCGGTTTATCTGCGCCTGGGTTTTGTGATGAACGGGCCGATGAGCACAACCGCCGAGGGGCTCGTCACGATGCCGATGCGGCTGGATCTACGCTGATCGGCGGGTGCGAGGCAGCGACATCGCGCCGCATGCGCGCATAATGCGCGGTCAATTCATCCGCCCACTCATCGGAGTCCGCATGCCAGGCCAGCAGAGCGAAGTCACTTTCCGTTTTCTTGCGCAACCTACCGATGTCAATTTCGGCGGCAAGGTGCATGGCGGCATGGTGATGAAATGGATCGATCAGGCCGGCTATGCCTGCGCGGTGGGCTGGAGCGGGGCGTATTGCGTGACGGCATCGGTCAGCGGTATCCAGTTTGTCGCACCGATTCTGATCAGCGATCTGGTCAGCGTGCGGGCGCACTTGATTCATACCGGCACCTCGAGCATGCATCTCGCCGTGGACGTACTGGCGCGCGATCTGCGCAAGGGCGAGCAGCGGCTGGCCACCAGTTGCGTGATGGTATTTGTTGCGCTGGACAGCCCGGATGGCAAGCCGACGCCGGTGCCGCGCTGGGAGCCGCGCGACGATAACGAGCGCAGATTGCAGGCGCAGGCAGAAAAATTGCTGGAATTGTCCAAGGGCATGGCAAAATTGGTCGACATGCGCGGTGCGCAACTGGACTGATCCCTGCACAAACTTTTTTCGAAAAAAACGCCTTGGCGTGCTGATTTGACGCCATAAGGTGTTGACAGCTCCGCGCCCGATCCACACAATACGCGTTCTTTGTTGGAGGGATACCCAAGCGGCCAACGGGGGCAGACTGTAAATCTGCTGGCTTACGCCTTCGGTGGTTCGAATCCACCTCCCTCCACCAGACGGGTTCCGCGCAGGGCGGGAGTAGTTCAATGGTAGAACATCAGTTTTCCAAACTGATTACGCGGGTTCGATTCCCGCCTTCCGCTCCATTGGCTCTCGCAATGTGTTCAGTGCTCATGTAGCTCAGTCGGTAGAGCACTTCCTTGGTAAGGAAGAGGTCACAGGTTCGATTCCTGTTATGAGCACCATCTTTTTTCGACCGTTACGGTTACCGGCCCGCAAGGGCATGTTCCTTCAACTCATTGACTCCATCGGGGTTTAGCGCGCATGGCAAAGGGTAAATTCGAACGCACCAAGCCGCACGTCAACGTCGGCACGATTGGTCACGTGGATCACGGCAAGACGACGCTGACGGCAGCGCTGACGAAGGTCGGTGCGGAACGCTTTGGTGGCGAGTTCAAGGCATATGACGCGA
>JBAPPP010000243.1:0-2602 GCA_049280175.1 Rhodanobacter sp. | reverse complement strand
CTGACCAGATCACAGAGCGATCAGTAGCACTGAAACCGCGGAAGATCCAAACCCTTCCGCGCGCCGGTGCATCCAAGCTGGCAAGATGATCGCCGCCTGTCCAGAATCCGGAAGTTCCATGTCGCCTGCTGCGACCGCAGGAGCCCATAGCACCGATGACGTACGTGCGGCCGCCGCCGGCGATCGCGACGCGTTCCAGCGGTTGTATCGACTGCACGTGGGCCGGGTGCATGGCGCAGTCTTCCGGCTCGCTGGTTACGACCACGCCCGCGCTGAGGATCTGACCCAGGAGGCCTTCATCCGCGCTTGGCAGAAGCTACCCAGCTTTCGCCACGAGAGCGCATTTGGTACCTGGCTGTATCGGCTCGCGGTGAATGTGGCGCTGATGGACATCCGTGCCCGCGGCGCCGATCCGGTCAGCGTGCTTGACGACGAGCACCTGCCGGACAACGGCGAGACACCGTTTTGCGCCGCCGAACGCAGGGAGCTGGAGCAGGCGATCGCGTTGCTGCCGCCGCGCGCCCGCGCCGTGCTGGTGCTGCACGACATCGAAGGCTGGAAGCACGATGAAATCGGCAGCGAACTGGGCATGGCGGTGGGCACCTCGAAGGCTCAACTGCACCGCGCCCGCGGTTTGCTGCGCAAAGTTTTGGGAGAACAGGCATGAACGAATTCGAATGGCGCCGTCAAATGCATGGCCTGCGCCAGCCGCTGACCCCGCAGCGCGATCTGTGGGACTCGATCAACGCCGCCCTGGGCGACGCTGAGCCGACCCCTGCCCTGTCGCTGCCGGATCGCCAATCGACGCACACGCGGCGCTGGCTGATTGCCGCCAGCCTTGCGGCATCAGTACTGCTGGCCGCCGGCATCGGCTGGCACCTCTATCTCCAGCGCGCGCCAGTCACACTGCCGATCGCCAGCGTGCAGCCCGCCGGCACGCCCTCGATTCCGGCGACCTGGAAGCCTGCCGATCCGCGGTTTGCCGGCGCTGCCATCGAGCTGGATGCCGCCCGTATGGAACTGCAACAGGCGATCCAGCAGGCGCCCAACTCGCCGGCATTGCAGCGTCTGCTGGATCGCACCGAACATCAACAAACGCAACTTCGCCAGCTGGCCCACGAGGCCGGTTGAGCACCTGAGGAATGACCATGAAAATGCCCATCATCGCCGCCCGCTACGCCCCCTTGCTGCTGTGTCTGTGTGTCGGCCAGGCGCTGGCCGACACACCCATCAATTTGAGCCATGACGCTACCCCTGCCGTCCATGTCAGCATCAGCAACGTCAAGGGCACGGTGAGCGTGATCGCCTGGGATCGCAATCAGGTGCAAGTGAGCGGTCGGCTCGGCGATGGCGCCAAACCGCTGGCAATCACCGGCAGCAATGCCGACCTGGCGATCAAGGTCGAACCGCAAGGTCATTCCAGTGTCTTCAACTGGGGCAGCGACAATGCGATGTCGTCGAGCACGCTGGAATTGCACGTCCCCAAGGCTGCCTCGCTGGATATCGGCGTGGTCAGCGCACCCCTGGTCATCGACGGCATCGATGGCGGCAGCATCGTCGTCAATACCGTCAGCGGCAGGTCCCGCATCAACGCGCGCACACCCTCACTAAAAGTGGAAAGCGTGAGCGGCAGTATCGAACTGGCGGGCCACGCCGAACAGGCCGATCTGCAGACGGTGAGCGGCGATATCCTCGCGCCCACGCTCGGCAGCCAGGTCAAGTTGCAGACCATTTCCGGCCATATCCAGGCCGACGGCGGCCCATGGCAGAAACTGACCCTCAGCACGGTATCCGGCGACGTGCAGCTGGCTGGCAAGCTGGCGGCCAACGGCAACCTGAGTATCGACAGCCTTAGCGGCAATGTGCAGCTGCAATTGCCGGCGGATACATCCGGCGCCCTGCATGCCAGCAGTTTCAGCGGCGATCTGCGCAGTGACTTCGGCACGGCTGAAAAGCCTGAGCACGGTCCCGGCAGCACGCTGAGCACCCATCTCGGCAATGGCGGTGGAACCATCAACGTCGAGACCTTCAGCGGCGACCTGCGGATTCGCAAGCAGGACTGACGATCAAGCGGTAGGAGCGCACCCTGTGCGCGATGCTCTTGATTCCCTGCAGGAGAGCATCCCGATTGAAGCCGCTCCAAGCGGGATTTCCCGTAGGTCTTTCGCGCACAGGGTGCGCTCCTACACGATGGAAGAGCTTAGTGAATCAGAGGTCTTGGTGGTATTGCACGTACGGCGTACGCGACTGATCCGGCTCGGGACCGGCAGGCGTGTTCGCCGGGCTACCGGATGACCACAGGTTCTGCGCGCCAACGCTCAACGAGCCGCGCCACGGCAGTCGCCATGTCACGCCCAGATCGATGCTGTTCCAGCGCCTGTCAGGACCCACCGTGCCACCCGGCACATAGCTGCTCGGCTCCATGGTACGACCGACCAGGGTGCCACTCAGCGGACCGTGATCGACGCCAAAGCTCAACGCTTTCTGATCCAGGGTGCTGACGCCGAGCAGGTTGCCCGGCAGCAGATGAATGCGTCCGACGCTGGCACCAAGGTCGATGCCACTGGTGCTGCCGAAGGCAAGCCGGCCACGCGCATTGAGT
>JBAPPP010000242.1:0-4504 GCA_049280175.1 Rhodanobacter sp. | reverse complement strand
GGCCAAGAGTACGGTGCTGGGCAGTGACTGCCATATCGACCAGCACGCCAGCACGTATTTCGCGGCCTTGCCAGAGCATTCGGCGCGGACCGGCCGCGCAGGTGCCGACGCAAGCAGCCGTGGACGTGTGGTTGAGCAACTCCAGCAGCGGCGTGCCCCAGGGGCAGCCAAGATAGAACCAGTCGTACTTCGCTGCATGACGTCGGGTTTCTTCGCCCAGCGCACCGTGCCAGGTCGACAAGACCACATCACGGTCGCGAATCGCATCGCCGACGCAGGCAACATAGACCGGCTCGGGAGCGGCAGTATTCATGTGCGCGCGTCCATGCTCTCTTCGGTCAGCAGGACCGGTGCCATATGCAGATATCGCGTGCTGCGACGCTTATTGGCGATGTCATCGTAAACCGCCTGTGCGGCCTTCGGTGCAATGTCGAGTGCGCGGGCCAGATCCGCTGCCGGCAGATCATGCTCCAATGACCAGAGCGCCAGATCCATCGATGCCCACGGCAGCGCGAAATAAAATTCGTCCTGGCCCTGGGCCAGGCTGTAGGTATCGGTTGTTGGTGCTGCCGTGGCGACGCTTTCAGGCAGGCCGAGGCGCTTTGCCATCCCGTACACCTGGGTCTTGTACAAGTGTGCAATCGGTTTGACGTCGGCCGATCCGTCGCCGTTCTTGACGAAGAAACCCTGATCGTATTCGAGACGATTTGGCGTGCCGACGACGGCGTAATTGAGACGATCCGCGTGGTAATACTCGAGGGTCTTGCGCAGGCGCTGCTTGAAGCTGGTGGCGGCGACAATCTGCAGGTACTCGTTGAGGCCCAATGGTTTCTCGTGCATCGCGCCATCGGGCGACTGCGCGATCAGACGAAAGTGGTTGATGCGTCCTTCGGCGCCGCCGGCGATGGCTATTTTCATGCGCCAGTCTTCTTCATATTCCGGCAGTACTCTGCGCACGGCCTCGTCGCGTGCTTCGTAACAGCCGATCGCCGCCAGTGCCGGCGCGATATCGAAAGTTTCTGCGCGTACGCCAAGATGCGCAGCGAGCGCGCGTGCCTTCACTGCGCTGGCATCCGCCGAATCACGCTCGGGAAGGATCAGCGTAAACACGCGTTCGGAGCCCAGCGCTTGCACAGCCAAGGCCGCACAAACCGCGCTGTCGACACCGCCGGAAATGGCCACCACCAACCCGCGCTTGTGCAGCACGTGTGCGGTGACCTCACGCAGTCGCTTGGCAATCCGCTCAACTTCCTGCGCGTAGTCGAGATCGAAAACAGCCCAGTTCAATGGTTCCACATCGCCTCCGGCAAGCGTAGCTGACGCGAACATTCAACATGATGAGAAGAGAGGAAAGACATGACTCCCGATCCGAACGAGTCTCAACTTCGGCGTGCGAGGATGACACGGCTGGCCCCATTGCCGTCGACCAGCGCGCGGACTTCCTGGAAGGAGTGGTCCCGCTGCAGCCGCTTGGTCAATGCCGCTCCCTGTCCCAGCCCCACTTCGAATGCCAGCCAGCCGCCCGCACGCAGGAAACGTGGTGCGTCCTCGATCAGGCGCATCAGTATGGTGACTCCGAGCGGGCCGCCGTCAAAAGCCAACCGTGGCTCGTGATCGACGATCTCGGCAGCCATCGGCTCGACCTTGGTAGTGCGGGTATATGCCGGCGCGCCTACGGTCATGTCGGCCTGGTTCAATTTGGCGCTGGCGATATAAGGCGGATTGCAGACGATCAGGTCGACATGGCCGAGGAAATCGGGCGTTTCGAACGGCGCGAGCAGATCACCGGTGCAAAATTCCACACGTCCCTGCAGTCCGAGATGGATGCCGTTGCGATCGGCGAAGGCGATGGCATCCTCGCTGAGGTCCGTGCCGAACACTTTTGCGCCCGCTGCATGATGGGCGATGGCGAACGCCAGATTGCCGCTACCGGTGCAGACGTCGATAACCATGGGCCGCTGCCGCATATCGGGGTGCTGCAACAGATCGATGCTAGCGCGCGCGAGCTGTTCGGTTTCCGCGCGGGGAATCAACGCTTGTGGACCACTCAGCATTTCCAGTCCCATGAATTGCTGACGTCCGGTGATATGTGCCAGCGGCTCGCCGGCCAGACGGCGGTCAACGAAATCTTCCAGCGTTTGCAGGGACGGGCTGTTCGCGGGCAAATCCGGCAATTCGTCGTGCAACGCGGCGACGGCGGATCTGGGATCTCCCGCTGCCGTGTGCCAGAGCGCGCGCAGCGTGCTGTCCGCGTTCTCTTCCGGCTTGTCCGGCATAAGTTTCAAACCGATGACGAGACGGTCGTGCAACTTCCGGTAGGTGTCGTTCACGCGTGATCCTCCGGCGGCATCTGTTCCAGCAACGCCTTCTTGCTGATCTTGCCGGTGATGGTCCTGGGAAGATCCGTGCACAGCACGATCTGCTGCGGGACCATGAAGTTCTCCAGGTGCGTGATGCAGTTGGCGCGGATCTGCGCACTGCTCAATGACGTCTCCGGCTCAAGCACCACATAGGCGCGGATAGCCTGCCCCAGCAGTGCATCAGGGACGCCCACCACGGCGACTTCGCGAATGCCGGCAATGGCGAGCATCGCGTTCTCGACTTCGACCGGGCTCACCTTCTCGCCACGGGTCTTGATGATGTCGTCGCTGCGTCCGACAAAGTAGAGATAGCCGTCGGCATCCATGCGGAACTGGTCCTGCGTGCACAGCACCCGCTCGCCGGACAATTTGCCTGGGCGTAGCATCTGTTCGCTGAGGTCGGGACGATTCCAGTAGCCGAGCATCACGTGTGGGCCGCGCACATGCAGGGTGCCGGTCTCGCCAACAGGTGTGGGCTGCCCATCGGCAGAAAGCAGATAGACCTCGGTGCCGGGAATCGCCTTGCCCACCGAACCAGGTTTCGACTCTGCCAGTTCCGGCGCCAGATAACTCACGCGCTTGCATTCGGTGAGCCCGTACATCTTGTAGAGCAGCGCGTTCGGAAAAATATCGCGCAAGCGGCTGGCCGATGTGTCGGCCAGTGCCGCGGCCGTATTGGTCACCCGCCTCACGCCTGCAAAGCACAGCGGCTCGCGCTGATGCGCCGAAAGCAGCATCGCGAATATCGTCGGCACGCCGGGAAACACCGTCACCTCGAATTCCCGCATGCGCGCGAACACCTGCGCGGGGTAGGTGAACGAGCGCTCGAGCACCAGCGTTGCGCCAAGGTGCACAGCCATCAGCAACTGATACAGGCCGTAGTCGAAGGCCAGCGGCAGGACGCACAGGATACGGTCGTCACGATCAAGGCGCAGGTACTCGATCAGGCTGCCCACGGCAAACATCATCGACTGATGGGTCTGCATCACTCCCTTGGGACTACCGGTGCTGCCGGAGGTGTAGATCAGCGCGGCCAGATCGAGCGGGATCGTGGCAGCGGTCTCGGCGAGCGGGGCAGTGTCGCGAATCACGTTGCCGAACGAGAGGATGTTGTGCCCAGCGGGCACGCTGCCGGAACTGATCACCGCCGCCAGCGCGGTCGCATGAGCGAGCACCGGCAGGAATTCCCTGGACAGATGGCCGTCGGTCAGCAAAAGCTTGGTTCCACTGTCGTGCAGGATGAAACCGAGCTTGTCGCTCTTGGTCTGCGGGTTGATCAGCAGAAACACGCCGCCGGCAAGCAGTGCCGCATAGATCGACACCACACACGGCCAGCTGTTGTCTATGTAGATGGCGACACGATCGCCGCGTTCGAGACCATGATCTCGAAGCGACGCTGCCAGCCGCAATGCGCTGTCCAGCAAGTCGCCGTAGGAATGGCTTTCGCCGTCGATGACGGCCACGGTCTTGCGCACAAGTGCAGGGTCCGCGGCCGCGGCCACCAGGCTCTCTTGCAGAAGGCGTGGCGGATGCAGATTCATCGAGCGCCTTGCAGGCGACTGACGAAACGCACCATGTTATTCACCGAGTCGAAGTTCTCGGGAAGCATCTCGCTGGCCTTGACCTCGATGCCGAACTCAGTTTCGAGGAAAAGGATGATTTCGAGTACGCCAGTGGAATCGATCACGCCCCGTTCCAGCAACGAGGCATCGCTGGCTAGCTCGTTCTCGTCACTGCTGAACATGAGATTTTCGAGGATGTAGCCACGCACCTTCGCTTCGATCACGGTGGTTTCGCTTGACATGGCCTTCCTCGATTTGGGAGACATTCGGTCGATGCCATTGGGAGACCGGTCGACCTGAGCGCTTTGCAAAAGGTTATCAGTGCGGACTACGCGCCGGATCGGCGCAGGAATGAATCGTCGAGCAACATGGTGGAAAGGATGCCGACGAAGGCTTGATTGTCGGCGAAGCCAATAACCCGGTTGTGGCGGCACTTGTCGAACAGCCGGCCCACCATCGCGGCGTTGAAGTAGCCCGCGGCACGAATGCGTGCCCCGCCCATCAAGTCGGCCACGTAGTCCAGTGGTTCGCCGTCGAAGAAGAAGCTCTGGCTGTCGGGGGCACGATACGGTTGCTTGGTCC
>JBAPPP010000241.1:0-9136 GCA_049280175.1 Rhodanobacter sp. | reverse complement strand
CGTTGGCCGCGTGCTGCATGGTTTCCCAATCCGAACGCGACCCCATCACGACGCCAACGCGCGGCGGCTTGGTTGTTTCTGACATGGCTGGGCCATCCAAAAACCGCTATTGTACGAGCTTTCCCAGCCCCGACAGCAACTGAGCCCCATGGACAAGCGCCTACTCGACATCCTGTGCTGCCCGGTCAGCAAAACACCGGTGCGGCCCCTGAGCAAACATGAGCTCGATGCTCTGAATAGCGCGATCGCCGCCGGCAAAGTCGACTCGGTCGCTGGCGTGGCCGTGAAAGAGCGCGTCGCCGAAGCCTTGATCACCACCGACCGCAAGGTCATCTATCGGGTCGAGGACGGCATCCCGGTGATGCTGCCTGAGGAAGGCATCGGCACCCTCCAGCTGACGGACTTTCCCGCCACCGCATAAGGCTTGCCCGGAATCGGCCCAAATTTAGTGGCCGAGCATGACACGGACACCCACTTTGGCTTATCGTGGGGGCCTGCGCGGCCGATTCGGTTCCGCCTGCGCATTGCAACACTTCAGGGGTGTGGCGATGAACGAAGCCAGTGATTCATCCAGGGTAGTCAATTTGACCCAGCGGCTCGATCCCGCCAGCGAACGCGTTGGCGAGTTGCTGAGCGCCGTGCGCGGCATCGCGAACCGGCGACTGCAGCAGTGGATCGGCAACATGTTCGAGCATGTGGACGACGCGCTTTTCGACCTGGCCGAGAAAGCTGAAAACAACGCTGCCCAGATGCATTATTTCGACGGCATGCGCGAAGTGCGCAAACGTCGTCCACCGGTGGAACGCAATTTTCTATCGGCCATCAGCCGTGACCTGGGTGAGTTGACTCACCCTTCGCAGCAGCCACCCGTATCGGCGCCGCTGACATCCGGCACCGTCGAGTTGTCACTGGTTGCGGATAACGATCTTGAAGAGTCGCTGGCCATCACCAGCATGATCGGCAAGAACGAACAACGGTTGTCGCGTGACCTGTTTGCCGTCAACCAGCGGCTGTCGGTGATCTGCGGCGGCTACAAGATCGACGACGCCAGCAATCCGGTGGCACCGGCGATTCTGTCGCAGGCTTTTCGCCAGGCGCTGCACGAGCTCAGCGCGGACATGCGGGTCAAGCTGATCATCTACAAATTGTTTGATCGCTACGTGCTGTCTTCGCTGGAAGAACTCTATCTGGAAATCAACGTCGAACTGGTGCGCGCCGGCGTGCTGCCGCAATTGCGGCACGAGGTTCTGCGGGGTCAAAGCGCACAGGTCGCCGCCGACGCTGCCCAAGCGGGCGTTTCCTCCGCCATGGTCGCGGATGAAGTGGGCGAGATACCCAGCGATTTGCTGCAGACCCTGAATGCATTGTTCAACGCGCGCCGCGGCCACGTCGGTCTCGACGTCGGCATGAGCGCGATGCCGAGCGGCCCGCTGCCGTCGGCCAACGAATTGCTCGGCGCACTCAGCGTGCTGCAGAGCCAGATCACCAGTGCCGGCCCATTGCTGCATGGCAGGGCTGGCGATGCTGCCGCCCTGAGCCACGAAGTGATGCAGCTGAAGGGTCAGTTGCTGACCCAGATTGGCGCCCTTCGCGGCGAGCGTCCCAGTCATGTCGCCACGATCGACGAGGACACCATCGATCTGGTCGGCATGCTGTTCGAATTCATTCTCGAAGACCGCAACCTGCCCGTCGAAATGCAGGTGTTGCTGGCGCGGTTGCAGATTCCCTATCTCAAGGCGGCGATCCTCGACCGCAAGCTGTTCGCGCACCGTCAGCATCCGGCCCGCCGGTTGCTGGACGGTCTGGCCGACCAGGCCAAGAGCTGGTCGGAGGAATCCGACCGTGACCATCGCCTGTTTGAAAAGGTGAAGTCGATCGTCGAGCAGCTGCTGCACGATTTCGATGACGACATGAGCATCTTCGACCGCCTGTTGGTCGATCTGCAGCAGTTTCAGGAGCTCAACAAGCGGCGCTCGGAACTGGCCGAACAACGCGTGGCCGAATCCACCCGTGGCCGTGAGAAGCTCGAGCAGGCGCGCCGCCGCGCCGCCCGTGAAATCATCGACCGCATCGGCGATCAGAAACTGCCACCGCTGGTGCATGGCGTGCTCGCGCGCGCATGGGCCAACCATCTGGTGCTGACCCTGCTGCGCCAGGGCGAGACATCGCCCGAGTTCAAGAGCGCGCTGCGCTTCGTCGACGATTTCATCGCCAGCACGCGTCCGGCACAGAGTCCGGAGAGCCGGCAATTGCTGCGTCAGATGTTGCCCGGCATTGAACGCTCGTTGCGCTTGGGCCTGGCCAACGTGGCGTTTCAGGAAAGCGATATCGAACGCCTGCTCTCCCAATTTCATACCTACTATCGGCAGCAACTCGGCGAAACGCCGGTGGATGTCGAGGCGCCTGCCGCCGTTGAAGACGAGGCCATCCTGGCGATACCCGACAGCATTCAGCCGGTGGTCGACCGTGACGCCGAACTGGATGACGAAGCGCTGGACAGAGACGCCGTCATGGTGGCGCCGGACAGCCCCGAATGGCAGCAGGTCCAGGCACTACAGCCAGGCACGTGGCTGGAGTTCAGCCTCATCGACGAACCCATGACACGCGCGAAACTGTCGTGGATCAGCCCGATGAGCGGCCGCTACCTGTTCGTCAACCGGCGCGGCCTGAAAGTCGCCGATTACGCCCCGCAGGAGCTCGCCGTGCTGTTGGCCGACGGGCATGCGCTGGTGCTCGCCGCCAACGCACTGTTTGACCGCGCCATGAGCGCGATCGTCGGTCGACTGAGCCAGCCCGATGCTGCACAGACCACAGGCACCGAATGAGCTCCAAGCCATCGTTTGAGTTACCGCCCGCCACCCAGATCACCGACGACGTCGAACGTGCCTTTGCCGAGGATCTGGGTTCCGGCGATGCCACTGCCGAATTATTGCCCGCCGATGCCCACGCCGAAGCCCAGCTGACGTGTCGCGAGGCTGCGGTCATCGCCGGCACGGCATGGTTTGATGCCTGCTTTCGCCATCTGGATCCCACCGTACGGATCGACTGGCAGGCCAGTGACGGCCAACGGGTCACTCCCGGCGCGGTCATCTGCAACTTGTCCGGCCATGCCCGTGCGCTGGTCAGCGCCGAACGCTCGGCTTTGAACTTCCTGCAGCTGTTGTCTGGCACGGCAACCATCACCGCCGACTATGTTGCCGCTGTCGCCGGTACCGCCGCGCGCGTGCTGGATACCCGCAAGACCGTGCCTGGTTTGCGACTGGCGCAGAAGTACGCGGTGCGCTGCGGCGGCGGACACAATCACCGCATTGGCCTGTACGACGCGATCCTGGTCAAGGAAAACCACATCATCGCCGCCGGCAGCATTGCGGCCGCGGCACAAGCTGCGCGGCAGCTGCACCCGAATCTGCTGCTGGAAGTCGAGGTGGAAAACCTCGACGAGCTGACCCAGGCACTGGACGCGGGCGTGGACCGCATCATGCTGGACAATTTCAGCCTGCCGCTGATGATCGAAGCGGTGCAGCAGACCGCCGGGCGCGTACCACTGGAAGTATCCGGCAATGTCAGCCTGGACACGATCGGCGAGTTTGCCCGCACCGGGGTGGATTTCATTTCGGTCGGCGCGCTGACCAAGCACGTACGGGCGGTCGATCTGTCGCTGCGACTGCGGCTGGTCTGACCGACCTCGGCAGGGTCTACGCTGCTTGCACGCGACCCTCGGCGCCCACACACTGTGGGGATGAGCGACCTCTCCAATCTGCTGCTGTTGCTACTGCTGGGCGTCGCCGTCGCGCTGTGGCTGAAGCTCAGCGTTGCCCGCGAACGGGCAATAAAGGAAGCGCGGCAGCAATGCCAGCAGCATGGAATGCAATTGCTGGATGAAACCGTCGGCCTGCGTGGCATGCGCCTGCGTCGCGTCAATGGACTGCGCTTGATCGAACGCTGTTATGGCTTCGAGGTAAGCATCGATGGCGACGACCGCGAACCGGGACGCCTGTGGATGATCGGCAACGCACTTACCGGCCTGAGTCTGCCGACCATCGAGCTGGTGCCGCGCGAGTCAATCGTCAGATCGACCCCTGCCCCCACGCCCGGCAGCAATGTCGTGCCACTGCATCCGCGCGATCGACTGCATTGATCGCACGTAGGTTGGGTTGAGCGCAGCGATGCCCAACAGTACCTCAGCCTTCCGGCAACGAATGTTGGGCATCGCTGCGCTCACCCCAACCTACGCGATCCCCTTGCGGGATACGCGCCAGAGGCTACTTCACCACCCGCAGATGCGGCGCGCCGCGCTTGGGCTTGTCGCCACCTTCGGTAGCACCTGGTGCGGGCGGCGCGTCATCGGGCTCGGGAACGGACGGGGGTGGATTGTCGCCGCCCTCGTCGGCCGGAAACATCATGCCCTGCCCGTTTTCCTGTGCGTACAGCGCCAGCACGGCCTGCACGGGAATATGGATGGCCTGGCTGACTCCGGAGAAGCGCGCCTGAAAACTGATCCACTCGTTGCCCAGGTCCAGATTGGACACCGCGCGCATGGCCAGATTGAGCACCACCTGGCCGTTCTTGATCACCTGCGGCGGTACCCGCACGCCCGCAAAGCCGGCATCGACCAGCACATACGGCGTCAGGTTGTTGTCGCTGATCCAGTCGTAGATCGCCCGCAACAAGTACGGACGATTCGAGTTCATGGGTACGGGTTCATTCTTGCTCATGGAGTTGCCGCATCGTCCTTTCCTGATCGGTCATGCTGCGCGCAAAACCCTGACTGTGGAACAAACGCTCGCCATAATCGATGATCGGCTTGCCTTCGCGGCCAAGGTCGACCTGCAGCCAGGGCAGTCGCCAGATCACCGGCGCAACCAGGCAATCGACCAGGCTCATTTCCGCGTTGAGAAAAAATTTAGAGGCCTTGAACAGCGGCAGCGCGGCCAGCAAGTGCTCACGCAAGCGCTTACGCCCTGCCTCCGCCGGACGGCCACCGGCCCTGATGATATCGACTTCGCTCAGCCAGTCCTTTTCGATCCGTACCGCAGCGACCCGCAGACGCGCGCGCGACAGCGGGTCGATCGGCATCAACGGCGGATGCGGATAGCGCTCGTCGAGGTATTCGCAGACCACCGATGTATCGAACAGCGTCAGGTCACGATCGACCAGCGTCGGCACCGTGGCGTAGGGATTGAGATCGATCAGGTCCTCCGGCGGCTTGGCCGGATCCACCAGCACCCGTTCGTAACTGACCCCCTTGGCGGCCAGCACCAACCGGGCGCGATGACATTGAATGTCGTCGGCGGTGGTGTACAGCGTGAGTACGGTACGCGAGCGAGCGCTTTGGACCATGCGCGATTCCCCATCGGTGAGAACGATTGCGGCGGCTCATAGCCGCCGCAATCGGGTGAGGCCCAACCAGCTTAGTGGACGTCTTTCCAGTATTCCTTCTTGAGCACATAGGCCAGCAGGGTAAACATGACCAGGAACAACAGCACCCAGATGCCGTACTGATGACGCTGCAAGGCAGCGGGCTCGGAAGCGTATTCCAGGAAACTGGTCAGGTCGCGGGTTGCCTGCTGGTACTGCGCCGGCGTCATCTTGCCCGGGTGGGACAAGGTGAGCTTTTCCACCTCGTCGCTGCCGGGCTTCCTCACCGCGGTCTGCAGGCCCTGCAGCTCCGCCAGCGGGAACGGCATGGCTGCGTTCGGCAGCACCGTGTTGTTCCAGCCAATCGGGCTACTCGGGTCCAGATAGAACGAGTTGAGGTAGTTGTAGACCCAGTCGTCGCCCTTGGCACTCACTTCCAGCGACAGATCCGGCGGATCCTTGCCGAACCACTTGGTCGCTGACTCTGCCGGCATGTGCGACACGATCGGATCGTCGAACCTGGCGCCGGTGAAGTTGAGGTTCTGCATCACGTCCTGTTCGGACAGGCCCAGATCCTCGGCGATGCGCGAATAGCGCACGTACTTCAGCGAATGACAACCTACGCAGTAATCGAAGAACAGCCGGGCGCCACGCTGCAACGAGGCCTGGTCGCGCACGCTGGCACCGGAGCTGGCCAGTTCAGGGCCTTCTGCCTGTGCCGACACGCTGCCGACGAGCAAGCCGAGTACCAGCGCGATCGAGGGAACGATTCGTTTCATCATCTTAGTCATGCATCGTCACCCGATCCGGAACCGGCTTGGTCTTCTCCCAGCCGAAATGTGTGTAAGCCCAAAGAAACGCGAAGAAGCCGAAGTACAGGATGGTCATCACTCGACCGAACAGGTTTTCCCAGGTCGTGAGGTCGACGTTGCCGAACCACTCCGGAATCACTTCAGCCGTGATGCCTGCACCGACCGCACCGAGACCGAAGAACGCCAGCACGAACATTGCCAGTCCCACCTTGTAGCCGGTGCCGCGGTAGCGGATCGACTTGACCTTGCCGCGATCGAACCAGGGCAGCAGGAACAACACGGCAATCGCGCCAAACATCGCCAGCACGCCCCACACCGCCGAACCCAGGAACGACGGAATCATCCGCACGATCGCGTAGAACGGGGTGAAGTACCACACCGGCTTGATCTCCGCCGGAGTGACCAGGTTGTTCGCCATGATCGAGTTGTCGTGCTCGAGGAACCAGCCGCCAAACGTCGGTGCGAAGAAGATGATGAACGCGGCGATCAGCAGGAAGAAGCCCACGCCGACCAGATCCTTCAACGTGTAGTACGGATGGAACGGAATGCCGTCGCTCGGCTTGGTCGCGTCCCAGCGGTTGCCCTTCGGACCCTTCTTGATCTCCACGCCGTCCGGGTTGTTCGAACCCACTTCGTGCAGCGCCGCAATATGCAGCACCACCAGCAGCAGCAGCACGATCGGCAACGCGATCACGTGCAGCGCGAAGAAGCGGTTGAGCGTGGCATCGGCCGGCAGGAAGTCACCCATGATCCATTCGACCAGGGTCTGGCCGATGAACGGGATGGTGCCGAACAGCGAGATGATCACCTTGGCGCCCCAGAACGACATGTTGCCCCACGGCAGCACGTAGCCCATGAACGCCTCGGCCATCAGCACCAGGAAAATCAGCATGCCGAGTAGCCACACCAGCTCGCGTGGCTTCTTGTACGAGCCGTACATGATGCCGCGGAACATGTGCATGAACACCACCACGAAGAACAGCGACGCGCCGGTGGAATGCATGTAGCGGATCAGCCAGCCCCACTCCACGTCACGCATGATGTACTGCACCGAATCGAACGCGCCCGCTGCGCTCGGGTTGTAGTTCATCGTGAGGAAGATGCCGGTGACGATCTGGTTGACCAGCACCAGGATCGCCAGCGAGCCAAAGTAGTACCAGAGATTGAAGTTCTTCGGCGCGTAGTACTCGGTCATGTGCGCGCGATACATGGGCATCATGCCCGGCGCACGCTCGTTGACCCAGTCGCCGATGCGGCTAAACACGTTGGCCATTACGCAGCCCCTTTTGGATCAACGCCAATCTGGATCGTCGTATCGTCAATGAAGTTATACGGCGGAATTTGCATGTTCTTCGGTGCCGGCACGCCCTGATAGACGCGACCCGCCATGTCGTAGCGCGAGTGGTGGCACGGGCAGTAGTAGCCGCCCTGCCAGTTCGGGTCGAACGGCTCGGGCTTCATTTCACCCACATAGCCCGGCACGCAACCCAGATGGGTGCAGATGCCGACCATGACCAGCCACTCGGGCTTGATCGAACGAGTTTCGTTCTGGGCGTACTTCGGCTGCTGGTCGGCCGAGCTCCCGTCCGACTTCGGATCGACCAGGCGCACATTCTGGCCCGGCAGGGCCGCCAGCTGCGTCGGGGTCCGATTGACGATGAACACGGGCAGGCTGCGCCAGCCCACGATCAGCTGTTGACCAGGTTCGATCTTGCTCAAGGACTGGGTAACCGGAGCGCCAGCCGCCTTGGCACGCGCGCTGGGTTCCCACGACTTGATGAAGGGCACAGCTGCCGACACGATTCCTAAACCACCAACCACTGCGGTGGCTGTTGTAAGGAAACGGCGGCGGCCGTGATCGACGACTTCGTTCGCCATCAGGCTCTCCGGTACTTGCAATCCATGATGGGGTTTGGGACCCCTTAAAAATCGCGTTAGTGTAGCGTCAGGGCCTGCCCCGTACAATAAAACCGCCCAGCCGGCGAACGCCGATCCGCCACGACCGCTCGCCACGACTTGCCGAGACTCCTTACGACATGAAACATGCCGCCGGCACGTTCGCCTTCATCGTCCGCTTCGTCATCCTCGGATTGGCGGTGGCATTTGTGCTCGGGCTCTTCTGGCCCGACATGGGCGAGCGCCTGCGCAGCCATGTCGGCCTGGGCAAGCCAGCCACCGAGGTAACCAGTCCGGCGGCGCATTCGGGGCTGGGGCCGGTTTCGTACGCTGACGCGGTGGCGCTCGCGGCACCCTCGGTGGTGAATATCTACGCCAACAAGATCGTCAGCGAGCCCGCACTGAAGATGTACAACAATCCGGTGCTGCAGCAGTTGTTCGGCGGCGCGCCAACCACCTACAAGCACAGTGAGCAGACTCTCGGCTCCGGCGTCATCGTCAGCGCGCAGGGCCAGGGCTACGTGCTGACCAACAATCATGTGATCGCGCATGCCACCGACATCCAGGTGCTGCTGTACGACGGCCGCATCGCCAAGGCCACGCTGGTCGGTGCAGACGAGGAAACCGACCTGGCGGTATTGAAGATCGATGCCAGCAACCTGCCAGTGATCTCCCTGGCCGACCAGCAGCAACTGCGCGCTGGCGACGTGGTGCTGGCGATCGGAAACCCACTCGGCCTCAACCAGACCGTAACCATGGGTATCGTCAGCGCGGTGGGACGCCAGTTGAACAGTGCCAGCGCGGAGGATTTCATCCAGACCGACGCGGCCATCAATCTGGGCAATTCCGGTGGCGCACTGATCAATACCGAAGGCGAACTGATCGGCATCAACACGCTGCTCATCGGCAAGGCATCCGGCGCCGAAGGCATCGGCTTTGCGATTCCCGTCGCCACCGCCAAGAAAGTGCTGGACCAGATCATCGCCAGCGGCCACGTCGTGCGCGGCTGGATCGGCGCCGACTACGCGTTCGTGCCGGTCGCTGCAAACAGCGGACTGCCGGCGGCGGCG
>JBAPPP010000240.1:0-1883 GCA_049280175.1 Rhodanobacter sp. | reverse complement strand
ACCCGCAGCAGGTGAACAACGGCCTATGACCCGTGTCTCGCGCGGAGCATTTCGTCCATGAATGCACACATCGCGCGTATAAACGCGCCCGCGCGGGGGAATTTGGCTGACTTGCGTCTTTCGAGGAGTACAGGGAGCATGCAGCCTTTCACAAGGATGGGAGCCCCTGTATGGCTTGTCCTCAAGCGATTGGTTCGGCGTTCTGGGACTGGAAGATAGGTGATGTCGCAACCTGGGCAGCGGCTATCGGGTCGGCCGCGGCGGCATGGGCCGCGTTTAAAGCCGCGAGGGCCGCTATCGAGATTTCGCAGCGAGATCGAGAGGATCGGGAAAGGGATCGGCAGCAAAGCCAACAGGACGGAAATCGGCGGGTCGCTTTGCTATTTCAGGCGACCATGTCCCAGCTGATTGCGGTCGTAACGGTGGCGCTGGAGCAGGTCAAATCGTACAAAGCCCAACGCCTGGCATACCTGTTCGGCGGAAAAGAAAGAGACAACGTGAATGTGCTGGGCCGCAATGAATTTGCCCGGATAGGAGCGCTGCACGTACTGGCCGCGGGAATATCTGGATCCTTGGCGAATTCTCTTCTTCCCACCCTTTCTTGGAGCCGCGAAACCGCGACGCTGGTGGACAAGACTCTCGTTCCCAGTGACGAGGATGAGGATCTGTGGTGGTTGCCGGTCGAGAACATGGACGGATTGATTCAGAGCTACGCGGTGCTCTTGACGTATGCACGGCGCGCGCAACGGGATATCAGCGCGATCGCCGGTGCCAGTCTTCCTGTAGACGACGGCCTGCTGGATTGATTCCAAACCTCGCGCCGCCTCCGTGGCGGCATGGGCTCCGGCCAGAAGGGGCTCAACGATGATACGGCGGCTCTGCGTCATGCGATTGAGCACCGCATGACGAGCATCCCTCCGATTGGGCTGTCCGACTACAGTGTCACCCTGATCGCGGCGGGTCCGCCGCAATGTTCGATAGTGTCCAGAAGGCCTACGAGCAGGCGTCCGCCAAATGATTCCGCTATACCCAAAAACGATGCAGCGCCTCTCGCGCCTCGGAGGTAGCTCTGACAATGTGCCGCGTCCAGTAAATCCTGTTAGCTCCGTAGAGGATCGCAACGTCATCCGCGTACTGCGATCCAAGCTCGAGATCACCTAGCTTTATCGCCACCACTTTCCCTATGGCGACCGTATAGCCGTTGCGTACCATATTGCCGTTTTTGTCTTCGATGGTTCGCAGCAATGATGGGATATGGCAGGTGATATTTCGAAACGTGTGGACCAAGTCTGTGACGTCGCCATTCTTCCCTCCGATCGGTTCGACGTCATCGGAAAAGGCGATACGCCGCCCTTCCTTGCGAAGGAACTGCAGGACATCATCTAGGCAAATCATAAGAAGAGTGAACACGGCTTCGCCTTCGAGGGACGATCCCGCATTGGTCGCGACATAGTTCGACCTGCAAATCCTTTCGGCCCTTTCAAGCGACTCGGCGAGCTCGTGCTTCCGATACCACGGATTGGCCACCATGCGAGAAATCCCCATCCTGTTGAGTACCTCCATGGTGCCCACGCGGCTTTCCGCGAAGCAAGCAGAGAGTCATTGAGCATGGCTTCAGCACTTGTGGTTGAAGTGACAGCGAGCAGCCTTCCGCCCGTTTGTATGGGCCGGCATAGTGGACGTCGCCTGACCAGGTCGATCAGATGCCGTTGCTACGCCATTTCCGCGACACAAAGGGCGGGCGAAGTCTCCGCCGTGACGCATGAGCGTGATGGCCAAGCTTGTTTGCGGGCTTTCGACCCAAGGTCGGGAGCGCATGCGGCAGGTTTTCGGGCCTGGCACCGCGCGGGTGGGCTATCGTTATAGGGGAACGGAAGGGGAAA
>JBAPPP010000239.1:0-1549 GCA_049280175.1 Rhodanobacter sp. | reverse complement strand
GGCCAAGCACTCTCGCGATTTCTTCGGCGCTCAGATCACCCGACAAGCCAGCGACCGTGTTGTTGTACATAGCTGCCAATACGGAAACGGACGCCACGCACTGTCCAACGGGGTATGGAAGGTCATGGAGTGCACTTCCACGAGGGAGATCATGTACGGCGTAGATGGATGCCTCTTTTACAAAATTTTTTCCACCGGATGCATAGGCGCCGGTCTGGCCCAACATAAGTGCTTTGCGCGCGTCAGCTATCTCCAATCTCATGCGCACCACAGGTTCGGCGGACTCAATCGCAAGCAGTTGTGCGCGGTGCTCCTCGTTCCTTGCACGATCAGCGATGCTTGCCTTTGCCTGCGAATTCGCAATACGAAGGGCGGCGAGAACAGCGGCGAATGTTGCGATGGCGGCCATCCATGTTGCAACGTCGCCCCACTTTATTCCTGCCGGTTCACAGTTCATGGTAAAGGCATCCGTGAACGCGTGGGCGCACTCGACAACAGACAAGGGTGATTCGCTGGGGGCTCATGGGTGAGGCACTCCGGGCGCTGGCAGGTACGTGCATTCTGCCTGCGAGCGGCGTGGGTGCGAAGCCGGGCGGAGCGGGGGACGGCACTGCGTTTGCCGCAAGCCACCAACCAACGGCAAACATGCGGCAGATGAAATCGGCATCCGGAAAATAAAAACGGCCTGCATCGCTGCAAGCCGTTGATATTCATGGTGGCCGGGGACGGAATCGAACCGCCGACACGGGGATTTTCAATCCCCTGCTCTACCAACTGAGCTACCCGGCCAAATTTGGGCAACCGCGGGGGTTGCTGGTGTCACGTGGAGCCGCGCATTAAACCTAATACGCGGGTTTTCGTCAAGACTCGGTGTCGGGTGCGACGTAGCCGGCGGGCTTTTCTGCGTCGCCGCCGAACAGGAATTTCTCCATCTCGCCGCTGAGGAACTGGCGTGATTTTGGGTCGAGTGGGTTGAGGCGGTTTTCGTTGATCAGCATGGTCTGGTGGGCCAGCCATTGCTGCCATGCGGGCTTGGAAATTTCGGCATAGATGCGCTGGCCGAGTGGGCCGGGCCACGGGGCGAAGTCCAGACCTTCGGCGTCGGTGCCGAGCTTGCTGCAATGGATGGTGCGACTCATGGTTTCTTTCCTTGTCGGCGCTGCCTGTCGGGAGCGGCCAGGGTGAAGAGGCTGGCTTGCGGTGTGCGCGTCATTCGATGTCGCTGACCTGGAGCAACAGACTGCGCACGGGTGCGGGCAGGCCGAGCGCGGTCAATTCGGTGGCGCTGCACCAGCGCAGGTGCGGATTATCGGCGATGCCGCGCTGTGCTGTCGCGCGGTCAAACAGCAGTGGCTCGATCTGCAGCCGATAGTGACTGAACACGTGGGTGAATGGCGTGAGGGTCTGCGCGTCGTCGATCTGTGCATGCTGCTGGGCGATGCGCCACGCAGCATCGGGATCGGCCGCTTCGGGCAGGCTCCACAGGCCCGACCACACGCCTTGCGGGCCACGACGCTCGAGCAGTACGCGGCCGTGTGCATCGCGCAGC
>JBAPPP010000238.1:0-2170 GCA_049280175.1 Rhodanobacter sp. | reverse complement strand
CCCGGCGCAGGCCATCGCCGCCCCTGGTCCAGTGTTACTCCCCCTCGATCCGTTGGCGGCTTTGCGGACTGGGGCAACCGGGATGCGACACAGTCCTATGGCCGCATCCGCGGGCAAGCGCTAGGATGGTCGCGAGTTCCTCCGATCCGGCTGGCATGAAACCCGCACTGCAGTTCCGTCTTCATCAGCAGCTCACCCTGACGCCGCAACTACAGCAGGCGATCCGTCTGTTGCAGCTGTCACAGCTGGAGCTGGAAGCCGAACTGCGACAGATCACCGAGAGCAACCCGTTGCTGGAGTTCGCCGAAGAGAGCGACGACGCCGAGCCGGTGGATGCCGACGACGCCGACAGCGAATACCCAAGTGCCGAAAGCCCCAGTGCAGCGGCTGGCAGCGACAGCGACGGTAGCGACGACGCCACCGATTGGGCTGACGGTGGCGGTGTCGCCGAATCCCCGATCGATTTTTCCAGCAGCAGCGTCGGCAGCAACAGCAGCAGCGCGGGCTCGCGCGGCGATGAGGATTTCGAGCCGCAGAACGCTGCGCCGGAAACCTTGCAGCAGCACTTGCTGTGGCAGCTCAACATGGCGTCGTTCAATCCCCGCCAGTATGCGATCGCCACGGTGCTGATCGACGCGTTGAATGCCGACGGCTATCTGACCGAGGGGCTGGAGGCGGTACTTGCCGTGCTTCCGGCCGATCTCAAGGCCAGCATCGTAGAAGTCGATGCCGTACGCCGCCAGCTGCAGGGTTTCGACCCGGCTGGCGTCGCCAGCCTGGATCTGCGCGATTGTCTGCGGGTGCAGCTGGAGCAATTCGATCTGGATACGCCGCAGCGCGACTTGGCGCTGCGCATGGTCGACACCGAGCTGGAATTGCTGGCGCGCAACGATGTTGCCCGCCTGGCGCGCCGGCTGCGCGCCAGTGAAGATGAAGTAACCGCCGCCGCCGTACTGATCCGCAGCCTTGATCCGCGCCCCGGCGCGGCGCTGGACGCAACGCCGGTGGAATATGTCGCGCCGGATGTCTATGCGCTGAAGGACAGCAGCCGCTGGCGGGTCAGCCTGAACCCGGATTGCCAGCCACGGCTTGGGCTGAACCAACACTACTGCGGCATGATCGCGCGGGCCCGCGGCGAGGATGCCAGCTGGATGCGCGGCCAACTGCAGGAAGCACGCTGGCTGATCAAGAGCCTGGAATCGCGCGCCGAGACACTGCTGAAGGTGGCAGAAGCGATCGTGCGCCGACAGAGTGCGTTCCTCGATTACGGCCCCGAAGCGATGCACCCGCTGGTGTTGCGCGAAGTGGCTGAGGAAGTGGGCATGCACGAATCGACCATCTCGCGCGTCACCACCCGCAAATACATCCATACCCCGCGCGGCACGTTTGAACTGAAATACTTTTTTTCCAGCGGCGTCTCCACCGAGGACGGCGGCAGCGCATCGGCCACGGCGATCCAGGCCATGCTGCGCAAGCTGATCGACGCCGAAGACGCCCGCAAACCACTGTCCGACCAGGCGATCGCCGAGGAGCTGAAACGCAAGGGTATTCAGGTAGCCCGCCGCACCGTCGCCAAATACCGGGAAGGTCTGCGCATTCCCAGCTCCAGCGAACGCCAGCGTGCCAGTTGATTCACATCCGTAAAACGTGCGCGAAATCATCCTGCGGAACATGCAAGGGAACTTGGCAAGACTAAAAGCGTTCCCATACCTGTAGAGAGTGTTTGACGATGTGCCACTGTCATCACAGCAGTGGCACGTTTATCCGCCGCCGAAAGGCAGCACTGCACCACCAGAGGAGGCGCCCCATGCAATTCCAACTCAGCGGCCAGCAGATCGAAGTCACCCCGGCACTCCGGGAACATGCCACCACCAAGCTTGACCGCCTGACACGCCTCGATGAAAAACTGATCAGCCTTGCCATTGTGCTGTCGGTCGACAAGCTCCAGCAGCGTGCTGAGGGCACGCTGGGAGTCACCGGCGCCACGTTGCATGCCGAAGCCGCCGAGGCCGACATGTATGTATCCATCGACGTCCTGTTCGACAAACTCGTCAACCAGTTACGCAAGCATCGCGAAAAAGTCTGCGACAAACATCAACGAGAAACCCGCGAAGAACGCCTTTACGGCTGATAGAACCTTCGCCGCCCTCCGAATCCTTCTCCCCATGGG
>JBAPPP010000237.1:0-5430 GCA_049280175.1 Rhodanobacter sp. | reverse complement strand
ACGTCATGTTGGGCATCGCTGCGCTCACCCCAACCTACGGGGCTCTTGCGTTTGGGGAGAAGGGGCCAACGAAAACGCCGCCCGGAGGCGGCGTTTGGTTTTGCATTATTGAAGCCTGGCTTTACTTGGCCTGGTCGACGATCCAGGTGACGGCGGCCTTGACCTGTGCGTCGGTCAGTGCGGGGTTGCCGCCCTTCGCCGGCATGAAGTTACCGTCCGGGCCGTGGTAACCGTCGGTGGCATGCTTGATCAGTGTGTCGAGGCCCTGGGCGATGCGCGGGCCCCACATGGTCTTGTTGCCCAGTTTCGGCGCACCGGCGACGCCGGCGGTATGGCAGCTGGTGCACAGGTTGTCGTAGATGGTCTTGCCGTCGGTGGTGCCGCCGTAGGCAACTTGCGACGCGGCAGCCTTGGCGGCGGCATCGGCAGCGGCCTGCATCGCGGCGCGACCGGTGTTGCCGGCATACACGGCGCCGGCCGGAGCAATCCGCTCGGCGATCTGGGCCGGTTCGTTCGGATTGGTTTCATGCGGCTCGTGCTGATAGATCTCGAAGCCGGCGAAGATCAGTACCAGCGTCAGCACGGCCAGGCCGCCGATCATCAGCGAAAGTTGGCGGATGGTTGCCTGGTCGGATTTGCTCATGGGACCGCTCACGCACGTACTCCTGTCAGTAGGTCAGCCGGATGGCCACGATGGCTGCTCCGGCATGCCTGAATGCTTGCACTGTTGCACCGGTCTGGCGAATCAGCCCGGCGTGGATTACCGCACCGCAGATGGGCGGTATCGATTGCCATGTTGTCGACAGGCCCTGATCTTGAGGCCGGACAGACAACCAGTCGCGGATTATAAACGAAGCGCGCGGCAAGTTTCAGGCCCTCCGGTAGCCGGCTGCAAAGCCCTGGTCCATCCGGGGCGGTGTCATCGATGTCGGCGAAGCCGCACCGACGCCTCAAATACGCCTTGCAGCCGCGGTTTCCCATGCCATCGGTCATGCCCCACCCCTGTCAACCGGCATTGTTCAAGGTCGTTCAACAACCCCTATGCTTTCGCCCCATGAGGAGCCCGTCGGACGAAAGTCGCCGAGCGGGGGAAGCCATACAAACTCCGGACACATCCGCCATATAAATATATATATGCTGCGTTGTTGTGTGCGGGGTAGCCACACTGTTTAACCCAGGAGTTCTACATGTCGCGTTTTTGGAAGATCGCGTTGATCGTCGTTGCCCTGATCGTGGTGGCACTCGTCGGTTTCCGCCTGCTGCACAAGCCTGGTGAAGGCGCGGCTGGCGAAGGCCGTCACAGGCAGGGGGCGGGTCAGGACAAGCAGAGTGCATCGGACAAGGGGGCGAATGGCCAGGACAACGGTCCGGTGCCGGTCACAGTCGAACCGGTAACCAAGCAGAACGTGCCGGTGTACCTCACGGCACTGGGCACGGTGCAAGCGCTTAATACGGTCACGGTGAACGCGCAGGTCGCTGGCCAGATGCTCTCCATCAACTTCAAGGAGGGCCAGCCGGTAACCAAGGGCCAGGTGCTGGCGCAGATCGACCCGCGCACGTTCCAGGCCGCCTACGATCAGGCGGCGGCCAAGCAGAAACAGGACGAGGCCCTGCTCGGCACCGCGCAGAGCACGCTCAAGCGCAACCAGGCGCTGGTCGCCAATGGCTATGTCGCTGCGCTGGACATGGATACCTTCCGCAACAACGTGGCTCAGCTTGAGGCGACCGTGGTCGCGGATGCAGCGAATGTCCGGTCCACGAAAGTGCAGCTGGATTTCACCAAGATCATCTCGCCGATCGACGGCGTTGCCGGTATTCGCAATGTGGATCCGGGCAACGTGGTGACGACCACTACCGCGATCGACACGCTGACCCAGATCCAGCCGATCTACGTGGTATTCAACCTGCCGGAAGTGAACCTGGAGATGGTGCGTGGTGCCGCCAAGGGGACCGATCCGCTCGAAGTGATCGCGCTCGACCGCGCCGACGCCCATCCGCTCGACACCACCGGCGTACTGCAGGTGGTCGACAACCAGATCGACATCACGACCGGCACCTTCAAGCTGCGTGCGCAGTTCGCGAACCCGACCAGCAGCCTGTGGCCTGGCCAGTTCGTCAACGTGCAACTGAAAGTACGCACCGTGGCCGGTGGCCTGGTGGTTCCGGCACAGGCAGTGCAGCGCGGCCCGGATGGCGACTACGTCTATCTGGTGCAGAGCGACCAGACGGTGAAGATGCAGCCAGTCAAGTTGGCTGGTGAAGTCGGCGACAGCCACGTGATGATCAGCTCCGGCCTGTCCGTGGGCGAGCAGGTGGTGACCGAAGGTCAGTTCCGTCTCAAGCCGGGCAGCAAGGTCAATGCGCTCAAGCCGGGTCAGGTGCCGGCGACGCCGAGCAGCGCCGAGCTGGACAAGGCCAAGAAGAATCAGAGCGGTGGCAAGCGCCATGGTCAATGACGTCGGCGCGCTGCTAGCGAAGAAGGGAGGCCACGCAGTGGACGACTTCTTCGCGGCGCGGCCAAGGACGACTTCGCCGCGGCTATTTGCCGCCCCTGTCTCACTGAAGGTCGCCCGCGACCTCGCCTACTGACGGTTCCGACGCCCCATGGGATTCTCCACGCTCTTCATCCGCCGACCGATCGCCACCTCGCTGTTGATGGTGGCGGTGCTGCTGCTCGGCATCCTCGGCTACCGGCAATTGCCGGTGTCGGCGCTGCCCGAGATCGAAGCACCCAGCCTGGTGGTGAGTACCCAGTATCCGGGCGCCAGCGCCTCGACGATGGCCTCGCTGGTCACCACACCACTGGAGCGACAGCTCGGACAGATCTCCGGGATGTCGATGATGACCTCCGATTCGTCGGCGGGCCTTTCAACCATCGTGCTGCAGTTCAACATGGACCGCGACATCGATATCGCCGCGCAGGACGTGCAGGCGGCAATCAATCAGGCGCGCGGCACGCTGCCCAGCACGCTGCCGTATCCGCCGGTGTACAACCGGGTGAACCCGGCCGATGCGCCGATCATGACGCTCGAGCTCACCTCGGACAGTCGCCCGCTGCGTGACGTCAACGACTACGCCGATTCGATCCTGGCGCAGAAGCTGTCGCAGGTGCAGGGCGTGGGCCTGGTCTCGATCGCCGGCAATGTGCGGCCGGCCGTGCGCATCCAGGTCAATCCGGCGCAGCTGGCCAACCTCGGCCTGACCATGGAGGACGTGCGCAACGCGTTGACCGAGGCGAACGTCAACGCGCCCAAGGGCACGCTGAACGGCACGACGCAGTCCTACACCATCAGCACCAACGACCAGCTGGCCACCGCTGCCGAATACAAGAACACCATCATCTCGTACAGCAGCACCGCCAATGCACCGGTGCGCCTGTCCGATGTGGCGAATGTGGTCGACGGTGTGGAGAACGACCAGCTCGCCGCCTGGGCCAACGGCAAGCCGGCAGTGCTGTTGGACATCCGCCGTCAGCCGGGCGCGAACATCGTGCAGACGGTGGAGCAGATCCGGCAGATCCTGCCGCAGCTGCGCAGCGTGCTGCCGGCCGATGTGCACCTGGGCGTGTTCGCCGATCGCACGATCACCATCCGCGCTTCCGTCGAGGACGTTGAGTTCACCCTGCTGCTGACCATTGGTCTGGTGGTCGCGGTGATCTTTGTATTCCTGCGCCGGTTGTGGGCCACGATCATTCCATCGGTCGCGGTGCCGCTGTCGCTGCTCGGCACGTTCGGCGTGATGGCGTTCACCGGGATGTCGCTGGACAACCTTTCGCTGATGGCGCTGACGGTGGCCACCGGCTTCGTGGTGGACGATGCGATCGTGATGATCGAAAACATCGTGCGCTACATCGAGCAGGGCATGGACGGCAAGCAGGCGGCCGAGGTCGGTGCGAAAGAGATCGGCTTCACCGTGCTGTCACTGACCGTGTCGCTGACGGCCGTGTTCCTGCCATTGCTCTTGATGCCTGGCGTCACCGGTCGATTGTTCCACGAGTTTGCCTGGGTGCTGACCATCGCCGTGGTGATCTCGATGCTGGTGTCGCTGACACTGACGCCAATGATGTGCGCCTACCTGCTGAAACCCGATCAGCTGCCCGAGGGCGACGATGCGCATGAGCGGCATGCTGCCTCCGGCAAGCAGAACGTGTGGACACGCACGGTCGGTCTGTACGAGCGTACGCTGGACTGGGTGCTCGATCACCGGCAACTGACCATGATGGTCGCGGGTGCGGCGGTGGTGCTCACCGTCTTCCTGTACATCGTGATACCGAAAGGCCTGCTGCCCGAACAGGACACCGGCCTGATCACCGGCGTGGTGCAGGCCGATCAGAACGTGGCGTTCCCGCAGATGGAGCAGCGCACCCAGGCGGTCGCCGAGGCGCTGCGCAAGAATCCCAACGTTGCGGGCGTGGCGGCGTTTATCGGCGCCGGCTCGATCAACCCCACGCTTAACCAGGGGCAGCTCAGCATCGTGCTGAAGGACCGTGGCGATCGCCGCGGCCTGGATGATGTGCTGGCCAGCCTGCAGAACGACGCGGCAGGTATTCCCGGGGCCGAGCTGTACCTGAAGCCGGTGCAGGACGTGACGCTGGACACCCGCGTTGCGGCTACCGAATACCAGTACTCGATGTCCGATGTGAATGCGGACGAGCTGTCGACCTATGCCGAGCGGATGACCCAGGCGTTGCGCGATCTGCCGGAGCTGTCCGACGTCGACAACAACCTGGCCAACCAGGGCAATGCACTCAAATTGACCATCGATCGCGAGAAGGCGAGCCGACTCGGCGTGCCGATCCAGACCATTGACGACACGCTGTACGACTCGTTTGGCCAGCGCCAGATCTCCACCATCTTTACCCAGCTGAACCAGTATCGCGTCGTACTGGAAGTGGCTCCGCAGTTCCGCACCAGTACCGCGCTGCTCAATCAATTGACGGTCAAGAGCAACGGTAGCGGCGCGCTGACCGGCAGCAATGCCACCAGCTTTGGTCTGGCCGCCTCCAGCAACTCGTCGACCAGCACCGGCATCAGCGTCGCCAACACCGGCATCATCATCGGCAACGGTGGCACGATCCCGCTCGCTTCGCTGGCCAATTCCATCAATACCAATGCACCGCTGGTGATCAGTCATCAGCAGCAGCTGCCGGCAGTAACGGTGTCGTTCAATCTGGCGCCGGGCTACTCGCTGTCGCAGGCAGTGGATGCGATCGGCAAGGTGGAGCAGAAGCTGAACTTCCCGCCGCAGGTTCGCGGCCAGTTCATCGGCAAGGCGGCGGAGTTCTCGTCCTCGCTGAGCAACGAGATTCTGCTGCTGCTCGCGTCGGTGATCGTGATCTACATCGTGCTGGGCGTGTTGTACGAAAGCTACATTCACCCGTTGACGATCATTTCCACGCTGCCACCAGCTGGCGTCGGCGCATTGCTGGCA
>JBAPPP010000236.1:0-2671 GCA_049280175.1 Rhodanobacter sp. | reverse complement strand
AACAAGGCGAAATCGATCGGCGCATGGTCGGGAAATTCGAGTCCGCCCTGATGCAGCCATTGCCACAGCTGCGCGCGCGCGATCTCGGCGGTCGCGGCGTCTTCCATCAGATGATGGATCGGCACGCAGCCGAGACCGTCCAGCCATGCGGCGGTGTAGCGCAGGCTCACCTCAACATTGTTGTCGAAGCCGGCACGGCTGATCGTGCCCGCACACGGCGCTAGCAGTTGATCGCGCGTTACCTGTACATCCTTGCGCAACACATCGAGCTGGTTCGGCGCTGGCATGTGTTGGTCGAAGATTTCCTGCGCCACAGGCACCAGCGCGGGATGCGCGACCCAGGTGCCGTCGTGCCCTGCCTGTACTTCGCGCAGCTTGTCGATGCGAACCTTGGTGAGTGCAGCCTCGTTCGCGGCCTCATCGCCCTTGATCGGAATTTGCGCGGCCATGCCGCCCATCGCGAACGCGCCGCGGCGATGGCAGGTTTGAATCAACAGCTCGGAATAGTTCTTCAGGAATGGCACGGTCATCAGCACCTGGCCGCGCTCGGGCAGCAGGCGGTCGCGATGACTGCGCAGGGTCTTCAGGTACGAGAAGATGTAATCCCAGCGACCGCAATTGAGGCCGACGATGCGCCCGCGCAGCGCGTGCAGGATCTCGTGCATCTGGAATGCCGCCGGCAGCGTCTCGATCAGCACAGTGGCTTTCATGCAGCCTGACGGCAGGTCCAGTTGGGCCTCGGCCAGTGCCATCACGTCTTCCCATAGCGCGGCCTCTTCCATCGCCTGCAGCTTGGGCAGGTAGAAATAGGGGCCAAGGTCACGTGACTGCAGCGCGTGGGCGTTGTGGAACACAAACAGACCGAAGTCGACCAGCGCACCGGCCATCGGCTCACCGTCAACGCTGATGTGCTTGTCGACCAGATGCCAGCCGCGTGGGCGCACCACCAGTACGGCGGGGTTGTCGTGTACGCGGTACTGCTTACCCTCGGGCGTGCTGAATTCGATGGTGCCATTCACCGCGTCGCGCAGATTGATCTGGCCGTCCATCTGGTTCGCGAAGGTGGGCGCCGTGGAGTCCTCGAAGTCGGCCATGAATACCTTCGCGCCGGAGTTCAGCGCATTGATGATCATCTTGCGTTCGACCGGGCCGGTGATTTCAACGCGGCGATCCTGCAGCGCGGCAGGAATCGGTGCCACGCGCCAGTCCGATTCGCGGATCGCGGCAGTGTCGGCGCGAAAATCCGGCAGGGCGCCGGCGTCGAAGCGAGCCTGGAGTTCGCGACGGGCCTGCAGCAACCGCTGCCTCGTGGCCTCGAAACGGCGATGCAGCTGGGTCAGAAAAACCAACGCTGCCGGAGTCAGGATGCTCTCGTAACCCGCGCGGTCGGCGTGGACCTCCGTCGCGTTGGTATCAAGCGTGCCGATATCGAGCCCGCCGTTTTCGAGGATCTCCCTGGGTACTGCCATGACTTCGCTCCGTTCTCGTGGGATGGAGCTCGAAGCTAGGCTGGAAGCATCTATTTGACAAAGTGAATGTTTCAATCACTACTATGAGCATTGCCAATACATATCCCAACGTATTGAATAATGAACATGAAAAAGCCCGCTGATCCGCTGAACAAAGCGAAAACGAAGCGCCGCCGGGCGTCAAAAAGGCCCGCGGACGATGACTTGGCACCGGACGAAGGTGGGCGCTACTACTACAAAGGCAATCGCCATAAGCAGCTGCGTGCGTTTGTAACGGTGGTGAAGCTGGGTACGCTGACCCGTGCGGCTGAGGCGCTGTTTTTGTCGCAGCCGACGATCAGCTTGCAGTTGCAGGCGCTGGAGCGCGAACTGGGCGTAAGCCTGGTCGAGCGGCGCCGTCGCCGCATCAATCTCACCAATGCGGGGGAGGCGCTGTATGAGCTGGCGCGACCCTTGGTCGAAGGCTGGGAAACCCTGGATCGCGACTTCCAGGCCCGGGTGCAGGGCCTGCAGAGTGGCCGGTTGACCATCGCCGCCGGCACGTCGACGATCCAGTATCTGCTGCCTGAACTGGTGCGCCGCTACCGCGAGCGCTTTCCCGCCGTGCAGCTGCAACTGGCGAATGTCACCGGCAAGGACGGCCTGGCGCTGCTGCGTGCGGATCAGGCCGACTTCGCGGTCGGCTCGATGCTGGACGTGCCGAACGATATCGCCTGGGCACCGGTGCATCACTACGACCCGATGCTGATCATGCCGACCGACCATCCGCTGGCGAGCAAGGAAAAGATCACGCTGGAAGATCTGTCGCCCTACGGACTGATCCTGCCGCCGCAGCGACTATCTACCTATCGATTGGTGGACCTGATGTTCCAGCAGCGCCAGGTGCCCTATCAGGTGGCACTGGAGGTCGGCGGCTGGGACGTGATCAAGGAGTACGTGGCGATGGGGCTGGGCATCTCGATCGTCACCGGCATCTGCATCACCGAAGCCGACCACGCACGACTGGCTGTGCGCAACATGAAGCAGTATTTCCCGCAGCGCAGTTACGGCGTGGTGATGCGCAAGGGCAAGTTCCTCAGCGCGGAGGCGCGCGCGTTCATCGACCTGATTCGCCCCGGGCTACTGACCCATCGCGATTACGACGAATCGGGACACTCGCAGCGCTGATGCGTTGTCCACCGAGGTTGTAGGAGCGCACCCTG
>JBAPPP010000235.1:0-4232 GCA_049280175.1 Rhodanobacter sp. | reverse complement strand
AGCGTAGACAGCCGGGCAAGCAGCTGCTGGCCCTCGCCGAGGGTGGCAGGAGAGTCATGGTTGCCTCCCAACAGGATCAGCTTGATGTCACTGCCCTGCAAGCGGTCGATGAACTCGTTTAACTGCTGCCGGGCGAAACTCGGCGGCATAGATGTGTCGAACAGGTCGCCTGCGACCAAGATGACATCTACCTCCTGTTCGATTGCCGTGCTGGCCAGCCACGCGAGAAACGCATCGTGTTCGCGTTGACGCGTGTGACCGCAGAAGTTTTGCCCTAAGTGCCAGTCGGAGGTATGGAGCAAGCGCATGCGGAACCTTCCAGTGGTCGCTGACGGCAGAGGTGCCGCGGATCTTTATTTCCTATTACACACTAGCCATGGCTCAATTCTTGAGAATGCCTTCTTGAGTCATAGCTGGGAGCGTATATCGACTAAGCCATTGACGCCCCCTCGATCATCGCCGACGCATTGCTAGTACAGTCCGGCTGCTGAGGGACAGGCACGGAAAATGGGAGCGGCATGAAACTGAAGCGGATCTATGTCAGCAACTTTCGCAATTTCCGAACGTTGGATGTCGCCTTGGATGGGAGTGTCGTCATCGTCGGCGAAAACCGCGTTGGCAAGAGCAACCTGCTCTACGCCCTTCGCCTGATTTTTGACCCCAGCCTACCCGACAGCGCTCGCGAGCTGGGTCGAGGCGATTTCTGGGATGGGCTGGGCGAACCCCTCGGAGATGAGAAGATCACGGTGTACGTGGAACTGACGGATTTCGAGGAAGATCTCGACCTGCTGGCCCTGCTTACCGACTTCAGGCTGGACGATGATCCAGATACCGTGCGTCTTACTTACGAGTGCCGTCCGATTCCAGGCCTCGAAGCATTTCCTCAGTCGGACGAGGACTACGAGTTCATCTGCTACGGTGGGGAAACAGAAACCAAACAGTTCGGGCACGGGCTACGGCGACGCATCGCCATGGATCTGCTGCCCGCACTGCGCGACGCGGAAGGGGATTTAGCTGCGTGGCGGCGCTCGCCTTTGCGGCCCTTGCTCGAGCGGGCATTTGCCGGGGTGTCAGGCCAAGATCTTCAGCAAGTGCGCGATGCGGTTCACTCAGCAACTGAGCAACTGGCAGAGTTCCCGACAGTTCAGGTCTTGGAGCAGGACCTGCAGCGATTATTCACTTCGATGAGTGGTCCGAAGCAGGACATCAAACCCAGCTTGGGGTTCGGTACCACCGACGTCACCCGGCTCTTCCGAAACCTTAAGCTGTTGATCGACGACGGACTGCGAACAATCGGCGACGCCAGTCTCGGTTCCGCCAACGTTGCCTTCCTGACTTTGAAAGCCCTGGAACTTCGCCAGCTCATGAGCGAGAACCGGCGCGACCACACGCTACTCGCCATCGAGGAGCCCGAGGCTCATCTACATCCACACCTGCAGCGTTCTGTCTACCGGCATTTTTTCAATGACTTGGCCGGGGCGCCGGTGGGGGAACAGCTCTCGTTGCTGCTGACGACGCACTCGCCTCATATCGCAAGTGTCACGCCGCTCCGATCGATCGTGTTGTTGCGCGACTCCCACGACGGAAGTACGGTCGCGACATCGGCGGCGTCGATTGATCTGACCAATGACGAAGAGGGCGACCTAGCGCGCTACTTGGATGTCACCCGAGCGGAAATGTTGTTCGCACGGGGGATCATCTTGGTCGAGGGAGATTCAGAGAAATTCCTACTGCCGGTGTTCGCCGCCTCCATGGCACACGATCTTGATCACTTGGGCATCACAGTATGTTCTGTGTCCGGGACGAACTTCACGCCATATGCCAAGTTCCTGACGGCACTTGGCATTCCGTTTTCGATAGTGACCGATTGGGATCCACAGAAGAGTCTAAAACCACTCGGTTTTAACCGCACTTGGCGACTGGTGGAAGTGATCGAAAAGGCCCGGACAGCAGAAGATCAGGATGAGCTGATCACGGAGCTAAAGAGCACCGACGACTACAACACATTCGCGAGTCGCTGCGAGGCATACGGGATCTTCACCAACACGGAGACACTGGAAGTCGACTTGTTTCGCGATGGGGGCTTCACTGCGGCCATCATCGAGACGTTGCGAGAGTCCAAGTGGAGTCCGAAGCGGTCTGAATGGATCGCCGAATGGGAGTCAGATCCGGAGACGCTGCACGCCGAGAACTTGCTCAGGCTAGTTGAAGTCATCGGAAAGGGGCGATTCGCGCAGCGGTTGGCGTCGCGCATCAATGATGTGGCCCCGCCGCCCTACATCTACAGAGCCATTGCCCACGTGGTCGGGCGTGTCTGACCGCGCAGCCTATCTGCGAGCGGCCGCGGAGCTTAGAGATAACGCGGGGCAATGGGCCGCCTACGAGTCGCGCGGGCATTGTGTCGTATTGGCTGGACCGGGCAGCGGTAAGACAAAGACGCTAACGACCAAGATGGCACGGCTACTCGCGGAGGACGTTGCCGAACCGCGTGGTGTGGCGTGCATCACCTATAACAACGAGTGCGCGCGGGAATTGGAGGGGCGACTCGCCGCCTTGGGCGTGGGCTCTGGAGGTCGGGTGTTCGTCGGTACGGTGCATTCGTTCTCCCTCACCCAGATCATCCTGCCTTACGCCAAGGTGGCAGGGTTGGATCTACCACGGGACTTCGGGGTGGCGACGCGGGCCGAGCGTCAATCTGCATTGTCCGATGCCGTTCGCAGCAGCATGAACTACTCCGGCAATCCGCAGAACTGGGAGTTTCAACTGGCTAACTACAGGCGTTCGATTTTAAATCGGGCTAGGCCTGAGTGGAGGGAAACCGATCCAGACCTGGCACGACTGGTGGAAGCATACGAATCGCAACTGCGCCTCCGCGGCCTGATCGATTTCGATGACATGCCTTTGCTCGCATTGCGTGCTTTGCGCGAAAGGCCATGGCTGCGACGCGCGATGCTGGCCAAGTATCCCGTCCTAGTCGTTGACGAGTACCAAGACCTTGGGTTGGCGCTGCACCGCATGGTTATGGGGCTGTGTTTCGGCGCGGGCATACGTCTCTTCGCAGTTGGGGATGCCGATCAGTCGATCTACGGCTTCAATGGCGCACGGCCCGAATTGCTGCGGCGCCTATCCGATCGCGACGATGTAGAGACTGTGCGCTTACGGCTCAACTATCGCAGTGGGGTCCAGATCGTAGCTGCCTCCAAGGTTGCCTTGGGTGAAGAGCGAGGCTACGAAGCCGCAGAGGGAGCGCTGCAGGGAAAGGTCTTCATCCACCCATTGTCTGGCTCTTATGAACAGCAGGCGAGGCATCTCGTCGGGAACCTTCTTCCGGAGGTGATGGCGCGCCAACCAAGCCTGCGGTATGGCGATGTCGCCATTCTGTACCCGGCGGCGTGGATCGGCGATTCAGTAGCGGACGCGGCTCGGCAAGCGGGGATTCCAGTGTTGCGCACCGACGGCAATGCTCTGTATCCGCGCTCAAGCCGACTTATGCAGTGGCTGGAACAATGCGCCCAGTGGTGTTGCGGCGGATGGAAGACGGGCACACCGAGATTCACTCGCCTCGAGGCCGAAGGCAGGCGGCTTTTTGCCGAGTATATGCACAGCGATGACCGCGTGGCGGATTTTAACCGTCGGCTCATCGCCGAGCTATGGAGTAACCGCAATGCTGAGCTAGGGCTTCATCGCTGGCTCGTGGCATTGCAGACAAACATTATTGGTCCAATCGCTGCGGGTTGTGCAGCACTGCGCGACGAGATGGAGACCTTGGTAGCCTTTGTCCAGCGGACCTCGGCGACCGGCGACTGCTCTGACATGCTTCTTGGCGAACTAACTGGCGACGGCGACGCCCTAAATAGATTGACATTGTCGAGCCTGCATAGCGCCAAGGGCAGGGAGTTTTCCGGGGTATTTATGTTCGGAATAGACACTGGGCGCTTGTCGCGCAATGGCGTCGATCAGCTGCAGTTGGCCGAAGCCCGTCGGCTTTTCTATGTGGGCTTCACCCGCGCCAAGTCGGAAGTGCATATGATTCATTCCAAGGGTCGCTCATCCCAGTTTATCGACGACGTGGCGGAACACATGCGTGGTCAGATATAGAGGTTCGCCGATCACCCTCTGCGCTTCCAACCCGCCCAAGATGAGCGGGGAAATGCGGTCGCTACGCGTGCCGAGAGACCCTATGAATACCCGGATAGGACAGTAAGATAGACAAAGGGTCAAGGTGAAAGGTG
>JBAPPP010000234.1:0-3319 GCA_049280175.1 Rhodanobacter sp. | reverse complement strand
CCTCAGCAGGGGCGGTCACTAGCCCATGGTGACCTCTCTCCCTGGAGTTCGACCTACGCCATGGCCGGATGGAGGATCCCGAGCCTCCTTGCTGACATGGACAGTAGTTTTACGCACAAGGGAGCTGATTGTATTTGTCACCCATGGAACTGGGCTGTACCAAAATCGCCCAAATGACAACGACGAGTACCCGTAAAGGGATGGCGACGATGCCCTGAAGGCGTGAATGAACGTCTTTTCCCTCGCGGACCTGGTCGGTGGCGCGCCACATGACTCAGTAGTTCTACTGATACTTATTCCATGTTTTGCTGAAGCTCTCGCGGTACATCTTCATTATCCTGCGCATACCTATTGCCGTGCTCCGGTCGAAGGAGTTTCTCCGGCAAAACTTGCGTAGCGCGGAGGTGAATACCCATGGCAACGGCGACGCGCTCCACTCGGCCATCCCTTACCCCTCCTGTGCCCGCGTGACTGACGCGGACATGCAGGTGCTTTACGCGTATTTCGCGCTTGGGCTGAAATCCGTCCACAAACCGGATCGCCCGAATCGAATTCGATGGGCGCCGTGATCGCCTGTGAAGAGTGCCTGCTGCAACAGCGGACGAATCTGCCTACGACCCTCGCGTAAATGAGGCCAACACCGGGAAACAACGCGCCATGAACTCACCTCGACGCTCGAAGTTCCGGCTTTCATTCGCGCAAGCGAGAGGTTGGATGCGTACCCTACTGTTCCTGATGTCGGTTGCCGCATTGACTGCCTGTAGCGCGTCACCCTCCCGGAACATTTTGGGCTCTTATTTTCCGACCTGGATGATTTGCGCATTGTTAGGACTTTTCGGTGTCGTGATTCTGCGCGCCGTGCTCGGGAAAGTCGGCATTGACGCGACGCTTCCTATTCCAGTGGTCGTCTACCTGTGCACGTGGATGACCGTGACGCTGGCGATCTGGCTGCTATGGCTGGGATGAAGGAGACACCGCGCATGTCCGAGAACAAGACTCTGGGTCGCATCATCGCGGTCGTGGCGATCGTAAGCGCCGTAGTCATGCTGGTCACGACGATGATTGTCCTGGACCAGCGCCCTCGTACTCATGACGCCTATGTCTTTGCCTACAGCGCCGGCATCACTCCCGAGGTAAGCGGACGCATCGTCGAGTCCAACATTCAAAACGACCAGTTTGTCCACAAAGGCGACGTGCTGCTACGTATTGATTCCGAACCGTTTGACCTGAAGCTTCGTCAGGCGAATGCGCAGGTCGCCGCTTTACAGGCGGAGATAGACCTGACGGGCCGTCAGGTGACCGCACAGGGCTCGGGCGCGCAGGCAGCCGCTCGCGAAGTCGATCGCGCACGCCAACAACTTGCGCTGGCACACAACACTGTCGAGCGCATGGCGCCTCTGCTGGTGAAAAATTTCGTGACGGCCCAACAGATGGACGAAGCGCGTACGAATGAGCGCACGGCCAGTGCACAGTTGGCGGCCACCGTTCAACAAGCCTCGCAAGCCAAGGAAGCCATCGGTGACGTGGAGAGCCTCAAGGCGCAACTGCTCGGAGCACAAGCCGTCCAAGCCTTGGCCGCGCGTGACGTTCGCGAGGCGGTTATTCGGGCGCCGGTCGAAGGGCGTATCGCAGGCTTCAATCTGTCGATCGGCTCGTTCGCTGTCGAAGGCCATCCACTCTTCACCCTGATCGACAACACGCATTGGTATGCCATCGCCAATTTCCGGGAAACGGATTTGCGACATCTCCAGCCCGGCGATCGCGCCACCGTCTGGGTGATGGGTCACGACGAGCATCCGCTACCTGGCGTGGTCGAAAGCCTTGGCTCAGGTGTTCAGCCGGAGGGACAGGCCGGCCCCGGATTGCCCGAGGTCAATCGAAATCTCAATTGGGTCGTGGTTGCGCAACGCTTCCCCGTATGGGTGCGTCTGGATCACCCCGATGCCAGCTTCTTGCGCATCGGCGCCACCGCTTCGGTCAAGGTGGTCAAATGATTTCCGTGAGCGACAGCACTTCCTCGGAAGGACTCACCGCGTTACTGCGTCGCGAGCTCCAACTTGATGCCCGGCGGGTTCGTGCCATAGTGCGCATCGCATCAGGAACGGCCATCGCGGTAGCGGTCGCCATTGTATTTCAAATACCACTACCAGCCTACGTGGCGTACCTGATCTTTCTTGTTAGCCAGGAAGATACCGCGTCGACGCTTATCAGCTCGATTGGCGGACTGGTTGCAGCAACGCTCGCGATCGCGCTCTCGCTCCTGTTCTACGTCTTCGACGCGTCGGAGCCCGCGCTGCGGATTCCGCTACTGGCTCTGAGCACGTTCCTCGGTTCATACCTCTCGCGCACGAGCACGCTTGGCCCTATCGCCTTTCTCTCCGGCTTCGTCTTGGTCGTCTCGCAAACGCTGGTCGATGACGTGCCGAACACCGAGGCGCTCACGCACGTCGTACTGTGGCTTTGGGTGGTGGTGGCCACACCTGTCTTCACCGTCATCGTAATCAATCTTCTGACCGGAGATAGCCCTGTTTCACTCTCCCGTCAGCGAGCCGCGGCATTGATGGAAGCGGTCGCGGACTATGTGGAGCTGCCGCTTTCACAAAACCCATCCTTGCTGCGCGAACACCTCTTGGCGCTAAACCAACTAAAAGGGAAAGCATTCCTCTGGGACAAAAAGCTCAAGGCATTTGCGGAGGAAGACCAAAGGTTGCTTGGACTCATTCTCGAAATACTTCAGATTGCCCGCGCTTTGCCCTCGCAGCTTCCAGCGACTTCCCGACATGCGCTGGCTTTGAGCATTCGCCAAAGCCGAGCGCTCTTTCTCAAGCGCAGAGGCATCGACGTTGCAATCGTCCCTACGGTTGAAAACGGCACGGAAGCGGAAACCGAACCCGCCTGTGAAGCTCTTCGTCTGGCCCTGCGGGACTTGCATGGGGAAGCCAGCGGGCACGCCAAAGCAGGCACTTCACATGCCAGCGCCGTCGCTGCCCGGCGACTCTTTGTGCCGGACGCCTTCCACAATCCGGCACATGTGCGCTACGCGCTCAAAGTGACGCTTGCCGTTCTAGCCTCCTACGCCACCTACACCCTGCTGGATTGGCCAGGTATTCGCACCGCCGTTACGACCTGCTTCTTTGTTTCGCTGGCAACCTTCGGAGAGAGCGCTCACAAGCTGACCCTGCGAATTTCAGGCGCCTTGATGGGAGGCCTCCTCGGCGGCCTGTGCCTGGTCTTCGTCATTCCATCGCTCACAGATATTGGTCAGCTTTGTTTGCTCGTCGCCGGCGTCTCCGCGCTTTGCGCCTGGGTCTCCACGAGC
>JBAPPP010000233.1:0-6156 GCA_049280175.1 Rhodanobacter sp. | reverse complement strand
GGGTGAGTGTAGCGATGCCCAACATCGATCACCCCAAGCTTCGAGGGCACTGTGTTGGGCATCGCTACGCTCACCCCAACCTACGCGGGCTTCGCTCACCCCAACTTACGAAAGCGAAGCCGGTCACTTCGGCCAGTGAAAGGCCACGTAGGTGTTGTTGAACTGCGGGTCGTCGAGACTGCCGCCGGGTTGCGCGATGAGATCCTCGGTGAGGCCGTCGACTTCCAACTGCTGGCCAGCGACGAAATGCGTACCGAGCGACTGCAGGTCGATCAGGTGTTCGCACAGGGCACCGGCGCGATCGATCTCGCGCTCGGGCACGTTGCGCAGGCTGATGTCCGGGCGGCCGAACTTGCGCATGCCGCGGGTGTGTATCCATGAGCGACCGGCAGCTTCTTCTGCATTGCGCAGAACCAGCAGATGATTGCGCGGTGGCGCGCCGCCCTTTACCAGATACCGACGGCGCCAGTCTTCAGCGCTGAATAGGCCGAGGATTTGCGGATCGAGGATCGAGCTGCCGCCAATATCGAGCAATGCCGCGAGCACCCCCAGCGTATCGCGCAGGTAATCGAGCGTATTGCGATCGCTGATTTTCCCGCGCACCACCAGCACATCGGATGCCGTGCGTGCCTGCTCGAATGTTTCGGGAGACTCTTCCCGCAGGATTTCACCCAGCGCGCCCTTGAGCGGATAACCCTCCCACTGCCGCAGCGCGAGATTCTGGAAACGCTGGATATCGACGCCCGCGGGCAGGCCCGGGCTGTCGTAGCGCATCGCCGGAATCACCAGCTCCTGCTCGAACTTGCCGAAAACATAGAACTGCAGCAGCGCTTCTTCACTGCTGGGTTGCCAGTAGGGCCGCGGCCATGCGGAGGTTTGGCTTGCTTCGGTCATGCGAATTCCTTGATGGTTTTAAGCAACGGCGCGCTCACGATTCCCGTTCGCCCAGCGGCAGCACCGACTGCTGCAGTTCGATGCGTCCGCTGCCTTCGCTGATCTTCTTGAACTCGGCGCGGCTGACTGAGACATAACGTTCGTTGCCGCCAATCTCAACCTGCGGGCCATCGGTGACGGCGCGGCCCTGGTCATCCACGCGAACCACCATGGTGGCCTTGCGACCGGTATGGCAGATCGTCTTGATCTCTTCGAGATTGTCGGCCCAGGCGAGCAGGTAACGGCTGCCTTCGAAAAGCTCGCCGCGGAAATCGGTACGCAAGCCATAGGCCAGTACCGGGACATTCAAGCGATCGACCACGTCGCTGAGCTGCCACACCTGTGACTTGGTCAGAAATTGCGCCTCATCCGCGAAGACGCAATGCAGTGGCCCATGCGCAGCGATGTCGGCCTCGACCCGCGCCAGCAGATTTTCCGTGCTGCCGAAGCGTAGCGCGTTTGCTTTGAGGCCGATTCGCGAAGCAACCACGCCCTCGCCGTAACGATTGTCCAGCGCGGGGGTGAGAATCAGCGTGCGCATACCGCGCTCGTGATAGTTGTAGGCGCTCTGCAGCAGCGAGGTGGTCTTGCCGGCATTCATTGCCGAGTAATAGAAATAAAGCTTGGCCATGTTCGAGTGGCTTGGAGACGGTAGTGAAGGACGGGCGGAAGTATGCGCTATCGCCCCCCGCTCCTCACTACCCGCCCCTCACTCCTGCTCACACCTTGTCCAGCGGAGTGGTGCCACCGGTGAATTCGCTGCGGGCCTGGGCCAGCCGATACTTGTGTTCGGCACGCGAGTGGCGCCAGTCGATCAACGCGAAGACCGCGTAGATCAGCTTGAACACCCGCAGCCGCCGCAGCACTTTCGGTGTGTCGAACAGATCGCCAGCCAGCATCGAGATCACGCCCTGCTCCAGCTGGAACGTGTTGCGCGGATCGCGGAACATCTCCTGCATCACCGGCCCATTGAAGCGATAAATGAAGAATGAGAAGCGCGCCATGCCGGCTCGCTGGCGTTTTTCCAGCTTGCGTTGCAGCGCCGGCTCGCGTGCGGGTTCGCGCAACGCCTGATCGACCACCGCGACGGCCTGCTCGGCGCCGCTCATCGCCAGGTACACGCCGGATGAAAACACCGGATCGAGGAACGCGAACGCGTCGCCGACCAGTACCCAGCCCGGGCCACCCATCCGCGTCGAATCGTACGAATAGTTGCCGGTGACGCGAACTTCGTTGCCGATCAGCTGCGCCTGCTGCACGCGCCGCCACAGGGCCGGGTTCATCTGCAGCGTCTCCAGCAGGAACTCGACCGTACGGCCCTTGCGTTGCTTGAGGTAATCCGGCCGACAGACCGCGCCCACGCTCATCACGCCGTCCGGCAGCGGGATCATCCACATCCAGCCGTGGGCAAAGCTGTAGATGCTGATATTGCCGGCATCCTCGCCCACGCGAGGTTCCGCACCGCGGAAATGGCCGAAGATCGCCGCGCTCTGGTGCTCGTCGTTCTTGCGCCGCAGTTTGTTCCTGGTCGACAGGAAGGCCTCTCGGCCACTCGCGTCGACCACGTAACGCGCCCGGATCCGATAAGCACCACCTTCGTCGGTTACCACGTCAAGCCACGATTCACGTGGACCGGGTTGCTCGACCTGTTTCACCTCGTGCCCTTCACGCGCATCCGCACCGCATTCGCGCGCATGGTCGTACAGCATCTTGTCGAAATCCTGCCGCCATACCTGATACGCATGCGGCGGACTGTTGCCGAGCGCGCGCGCGAACGCGTAGGTGTTGTAACCGCGCTCGTTCTCCGCCTCGAAATCCGCCCCGGGCTTGAACACGCCGAGCTGGCGCACCTTGTCCAGCACACCCAGCCGCTCGAACACCGGCAGATTCATCGGCAGCAGTGATTCGCCGATATGAAAGCGCGGGTGCCGCGCCTTCTCCAGCGCGATCACCCGGTAGCCGCGCCGTGCCAGCAACGCCGCGGCCGTGCTGCCACCCGGCCCCCCGCCGATCACCACCACATCACACGACTCGACCGCCACGCTCGCCTGATCCGTCATGCCTACCCCGTTCGGCACCGCCACGGTAGCGGCCCTCATTGGCAATGATTATGGGCCAAGAAGGTCAGTGCGCTGTGACGCTCTGCTAACATCGCTCGCCGCCTCTTGCAGCTCTGGATCCATGCTCAATCCGCAACAACTGGCCGCCGTCGAACATTGCGACAGCCCGCTGCTCGTGCTGGCCGGCGCCGGCTCCGGCAAGACCTCGGTCATCACGCAGAAGATCGCGTACCTGATCGCGCGCAAGAAACTGCCGCCGTCGAAGATCGCCGCGATCACGTTCACCAACAAGGCCGCCCGCGAAATGCGCGAGCGCGTCGGCAAGCTGGTCAGTGCCGAGGATGCGCAGGCGCTGACGGTGAGCACGTTTCATGCGCTGGGCCTTAAATTCCTGCAGATCGAGCACGCCCGGGCCGGCCTGCGCCGCGGATTTTCGGTACTGGACGCGGACGACAGCGGCGGCATCATCAAGGAACTGGCACCGAAGGGCGTGAAACCCGACGTGCTGTTCGGCCTGCGCAACCTGCTCAGTCGCGCCAAGAACGGCGGGCTGTCGCCGGAAGAGGCACTGGCCGCCGCACGCAGCCCGCGCGAGCTCGAAGCGGCGACGATCTATGACATGTATCAGCAGCGCCTCGCCGCCTTCAACGCAGTCGACTTCGACGACCTGATCCGGCTGCCGCTGCGCATCCTGGAATCGGACGAGGAAGCCCGCACGATCTGGCGCGAGCGGCTGCGCTATCTGCTGGTCGACGAATACCAGGACACCAACGACGCCCAGTACCGGCTGCTGAAGGTGCTGACCGGCGAGCGTGGCGGGATTACCTGCGTCGGCGACGACGATCAATCGATCTACGCCTGGCGCGGAGCGAATCCGGAAAACATCGACCAGCTCGGCCGCGACTGGCCGAATCTGCGCGTGATCAAGCTGGAGCAGAACTATCGCTGCGGCAAGCGCATCCTGCGCGCGGCTAACCAGCTGATTGCGAACAACCCGCACCTGCACGAAAAGAAGTTGTGGAGTGAGCATCCGGAAGGCGCGCCGATCCGCGTACTGGAGTGCAAGGAAGCCGAGCACGAGGCCGAACGCGTCGCCGCGATCGCCACCACGCTGGCGGAGAAGCACAAGGCGCGCTGGCACGACATCGCGATCCTGTATCGCGGCAACTTCCAGGCGCGTCCGCTCGAAAAAGCCTTGCGCCTGGCGAAAATCCCCTATCACCTCACCGGCGCCCTGAGCTTTCTCGACCGCGCCGAAGTGAAGGACCTGCTGTGCTACCTGCGCCTGCTGACCAACCCCAGCGATGACGCCGCATTTCTGCGCGTGGTCAACGTGCCCAAGCGCGAAATCGGCTCGACCACGCTGGAGAAGCTCGGTCAGCTTGCGCAGAGCCGGCAGGGCTCGATGCTCGACGCCACCCGCAGTGACAGCGTGTTGCGTCAGCTAACACCGCGCCCAGCCGCCGCGCTCGCCTCGTTCGCAAACCTGCTGGATGAACTGCGTAGCGCATCACAGCATCAAGGCGCCGCTGAATTGGTGGAGACGATCCTGCAACGCACCGGCTACGCCGCACAGATCGCAGCCAGCACTCCCGATGCCGCCTTGCGCGAGCGACGGCTGGGCAATCTGCGCGAGCTCGCCGACTGGTTTCGTGCCATGCAGAAAGGCGGCAACAGCGCCGGCGATCTCGCCTCGCAACTGGCCTTGCTCAGTCATGCCGACCGGGACGAACCGGGCAATGCGGTGCGCATGATGACCTTGCATGCGGCGAAGGGACTGGAGTTCCGCTTCGTCTTCATCGTCGGCTGCGAGGACGGCACGCTGCCGCACGAAGGCGCGCTGGATGAGGGCCGCATCGATGAAGAGCGCCGACTGATGTACGTCGGCATTACCCGCGCCAAGGAACTGCTGACCCTGTCCTGGTCCGCCAAAACGAAGCGCTATGGCGATGTCCACAGCAACCAGCCCAGCCGCTTCCTGCACGAACTACCGCAGGCCGATCTACATTGGCAAGGCAAGGATCCGGAAGCGGACAAGGAAGTGACGCGAGAGACGGCGGAATCGCATATGGCGCGGATAGCGGCCATGCTTGCAGGCGGCTAACAGCGAGTGTCTGCCGTCATTCAGGCCAAAAAAAGGCCCCGCCAATCGGCGGGGCCTTTGAGCAACATCTAGCTGGAGCTTACTTCGCGTTGGCAAACTTGTAAGTTGCCTCGAGGAAGAAGCCTCGACCGTCGACGTCATAGTTCAACTGGTTGAACGCCTGACCTTCCGTGCCCGGATAGCTACGGTCGATCGGTGGCATCTTGTTGAAGAGGTTATCGACTTCAAACGAGAGCGCCAGGTTCTTGATCGGACTATAGCTGACCGTAAGGTTGTAGCGGATCCATGCGCCCAGCTTGCCCGTACCCGGGTCGGTGTAGTCGTTGTCGATGGTAGCCAGGTAGTTCGGCGAACGGCCATCACGGATTCCGTAGAGCGTCGCTCCCCACATTTGCGTTGCCGAGAGCCAGCTGACCGAACCATCGACCCTGCTCTTGAACTCCGTGCTGTAAAACGGTTCGCGCAGCAAATCGATGAAAGGATCGCCCGGAAGCAGTTGCTGCCTGTGCTTCAGGATGTCACTCCAGGACGAGTTGAGGGAGATGCTGCCGTAGGAACCGATGCCCGTGGTGTAGTTCACCTCGGACCGAACGGCGTTCAGGTCCTCACGCGCCACGTTGACCTTCGGCGTGAGGATCTCGGTAATCGGAGGCAGCAGTCCTGCTGCCAGCGGAGTACCCGAACGTATCACCTGAGCCAACGCGGCCTGGCAGCTCGGCGAGTTGACGTCCAGGAGACCCAAACGGCAATTGGCTTCGGTCTGGGCCAGGAAGTCGGAACTCTGCACCTGGACTTCGTTGCTGATGTTGTAGTGGTAGAAATCCGACTTCACGTTGAAGCCCGTGAACGGCGCCACCACGAAGCCGTAGCTCCACACCTTGGCGGTGATCGGCTGCAGCGCCGGATTACCCGACTGCTGACCAAAGAACTGTTCGCTGCCCAGCTGTCCCGGGCAGTTGGCAATATTGCCACCGGTGTAGCCGAGTTTTGCGCAGTTGTAGTAGTCAGTCACGGCACTGTAGTAGCCGCTTTGGCCCTGAAACTCATCAGGCAGTGTCG
>JBAPPP010000232.1:0-11038 GCA_049280175.1 Rhodanobacter sp. | reverse complement strand
GGGGCGCGGCTAGCCGCGCTTCCTTTTTGGGGTGTCCGTGCTTGCACGGGCATCGCGTCCTGGAATCACCTGAGTGTCCTGGAGAACGCACGTGGGCGTGAACGGCTCTTATTCTCTGAGCGAACTGGCCGAACGCTTCCAACTGTCGCTGCATGCGACGGAGCGCGCCAGATCGATGGCGTCGGCACGCTGGCGGGTGCAACCCCCAGCCAGCTGAGTTTCCTTTCCAATAGCAAATACACCGGCCAGCTGACAGCTACCCGCGCCGGCGTGGTGCTGTTGCGCGAAGATAACCTGACCGACTGTCCGACCGCTGCACTGATCGCGAAAGACCCCTACATCGCCTACGCCAGAATCGCCACGCTGTTTGAACGATTGCCGGCCGCACCACCGGGCATCCATCCCAGCGCCGTGGTCGCCCCTGGCGCACGCATCAGCTCCAGCGCCAGTATCGGCCCCTGCTGCGTGATCGAGGAGGGCGCGGTCATCGACGATGGCGCCGTACTTGGCCCACATTGCATCATCGGCACCGATTGTACGGTGGGTGCGCAATCGCGACTGGTCGCGCGTGTGACGCTGGTGACCCGCGTCACGCTGGGCAAGCGCGTGCTGGTACATCCTGGCGCGGTGATCGGATCGGACGGTTTCGGCCTCGCCTTCGATCCCGGCGCGTTCGACCACGGCGGCTGGATCAAGCTGCCGCAGCTCGGCGGCGTGCGCATCGGCGACGACTGCGAAATCGGCGCCAACACCACGATCGACCGCGGCGCACTGGACGACACCGTACTGGAAGAAGACGTCCGGCTGGACAACCAGATCCAGATCGCCCACAACGTTTACGTCGGTGCACACACGGCGATGGCCGGTTGCGCGGCCGTAGCAGGTAGCGCCAGGATCGGTCGTTACTGCATGATCGGCGGCAATGCCGGCGTGCTGGGGCATCTTGAATTGGCCGACCGGGTTACCATTACGGCCAAGAGCCTGGTCACGCATTCGATACGCGAGCCGGGCGAATACTCATCAGGCGTGCCGCTGCAGGATAACCGCCAGTGGCGGAAAAACGCGGCCCGCTTCAAACATCTGGACGAGTACGCGCGCCGACTGTCGGCGCTGGAAAAGGACAAGACCCATGAATGACAAAACCACGGGAATAACTCTGCCGGCGAACGTGGAGCAGATCCAGCAATTGCTGCCGCATCGCTACCCGTTCCTGCTGGTGGATCGCGTGATCGAGATCGTGCCCGACGTCAGCGTGGTCGCGTTGAAAAACGTGACCATCAACGAGCCGTTCTTTCAGGGTCACTTCCCCGGTCATCCCGTCATGCCCGGCGTGCTGATCATCGAGGCGATGGCGCAGACGGCCGGGTTGCTGACCCAGATCAGCAGCCGCATGAAGGGCAACACCGGCAGCCCGCTGTTCTACCTGGTCAAGATCGACAATGCACGCTTCAACGCACCGGTGGTTCCGGGTGATCAGTTGCGCCTGGAGGTAAGCCAGAAGCGCCTGATGCGTGGCATGGGTCTGTTCGTGGCGCGCACCCTGGTTGAGGGCAAGGAAGTGGCCAGTTGCGAACTGATGTGCGCTGCGAGGTCCGACAAATGATTCACCCCACCGCGCTGATCGATCCCTCTGCCGTCATCGGTGCCAATGTCAGCATCGGTGCCTACAGCGTGATCGGCGCCGAGGTGGAAATCGGCGACGGTACGCAGATCGGCCCGCATGTGGTGATCGAAGGGCCGACCAGGATTGGACGCGACAACCGCATCACCCAGTTCGCCTCGCTCGGCGGTACACCACAAGACAAGAAATTTGCGGGCGAGCACACCGAGCTGGTGATCGGCGATCGCAATCTGATTCGCGAATTCGCCACCATCAATCGTGGCACCGGCGACGGCGGCGGCATCACCCGGATCGGCAACGACAACTGGCTGCTCGCCTACGTGCACGTCGCGCATGACTGCAAGATCGGCAATCACGTGGTGTTTTCCAACTACGCCGCGCTGGCCGGGCATGTGGAGGTCGGCGACTGGACCATTCTCTCGGGCTATTCCGGCGTGCACCAGTTCTGCAAGGTTGGCGCGCACGCCTTCATCGGCATGGGTTGCTTGGTGGGGTCGGACGTTCCACCGTTCGTGATGATGGCGAACGAGCAGCATGGCCGTCCACGGGGGATCAACAGCGAGGGGCTGAAGCGCCGTGGTTTCGATGCAACGCGCATCTCTTCGATCAAGCGCGCTTACCGCACCTTGTACATGGCTGGCCTGTCGTTGCCTGAAGCACGCGAACAACTGATTACACAAGCGCAGGCAAGCGACGATGTACGCGCGATGCTTGAGTTTCTCGAAAGCAGCGAGCGGACCCTCGCCCGCTGATATGGACGCCGATACGGGCATCGCCCCTATCGGCGGATCAAACACCTGGCTTCGCTCTGCGGGGGTTACAAGACATGCAGATGGCTGAACCCGGGTCGGCGACCCCACTCATCGCCATCCTCGCCGGCGAAGATTCCGGCGACCAGCTCGGCGCGGACCTCATCGTCGCATTGCGCGAGCGTTACCCGCAGGCACGATTTGTCGGCATCGGCGGCGCCCGCATGCAGGCGCAGGGGTTCGAATCCTGGTACGACATCCATGAGCTCTCGCTGTTTGGTTTCAGCGAAGTGATCCGGCATCTGCCGCGTCTGCTGAAGTTGCGCAGGGCCCTGGTGGCCCGACTTCTGAAGGCGCATCCCGCGGTGGTGATCGGCATTGATGCGCCGGATTTCAACCTCGGCGTAGAGCAACGCCTGAAAGACGCCGGCCTGCTCACCGTGCATTACGTCAGTCCATCGGTTTGGGCGTGGCGCGAAAAGCGTGCGGAAAAAATAGGCAGAAGTGCCAGCCGCGTGCTGTGCCTGTTTCCGATGGAACCGCCGATCTATGCGAAGCACGGTATCGATGCGCGCTTCGTCGGCCACCCGCTGGCCGATCGTTTCGCGCTGGTCTCCGATCGTGTCGGTGCGCGCGATTTTCTGCAGCTGCCACAGCAGGCTCCGATCCTGGCGGTGCTGCCCGGCAGTCGCCTATCCGAGCTTGCCCGGATGGGGGAAATTTTCATCGACGCCGCCACACGGGTCGCTGCCGCGCTGCCCGGTCTGCGCATCGTAATCCCGGCAGCGAATCCGCAGGTATACGCCAGGCTCAAGGCGATCCTCGCGAAAGGTCCGCGCGACGAAGCCGCTCCGCTGCTGCTGGACGGTCATGCGCACGAAGCGATGCTGGCTGCCGACGTGGTGCTGCTGGCCTCTGGCACGGCCACGTTGGAAGCGATGCTGGCCAAGCGCCCGATGGTGGTCGGCTATCGCGTCGCGCCGCTGAGCTATAGCATCGCACGCGCGATGAAAATGCTGAAAACCGATGTGTATGCATTGCCCAACATCCTGGCACGCGCCAGTGGTCTTGGTGACGAGCTGCTGGTACCGGAGCTGATGCAGGACGATTGCACGGCGGAGAAGTTGGCCGCTGCCACGCTGGCGCTGTTTCGCGACAGCGAACGTCGGGGCCGCATCGTCGCCGCGTTCGAGCAACTGCATCAGGCATTGCGCGGTGGGCTGCAAGGTCACGCGGGAGATCGCGCGGCTGAGGCGATTGTCGAGTTGATGGATGGGCGCGATGTTCGGTAGGAAGTCCTTGGCGAGCACCCGCCCCTCATCCCAACCCTCTCCCCAAAGGGGAGAAGGGGCGAACGCAAAGAGCTTTTTTATTGCGGGAGTCGATGAGGCTGGTCGCGGTCCGTTGGCTGGACCCTTGGCCGTAGCCGCCGTGATCCTCGACCCGGCCAGACCGATCGCCGGCCTCAACGATTCCAAGAAACTCAGCGAAGCAAAACGCGAAGCGCTGTACCCGCAGATCATCGAATACGCGCTGGCATTCTGCGTGGTATTGATCGAGCCGGATGAGATCGACCGTCTGAACATCTTCCAGGCCACCATGACCGGCATGAGCCGCGCCGTGGCCGGCCTCTCATTGGCCGCCCATGAAGCGCTGATCGACGGCAACAAGCTACCGAAGGATCTGCCCTGCCCCGGTCGCGCGATCGTCGGTGGCGACGCGCTGGAACCGGCGATCAGTGCCGCCTCGATCCTCGCCAAGGTCAGCCGCGACCGCTTGATGGTGGCGATGAACGAGGTTTACCCCGGCTACGGCTTCGCTGTGCACAAGGGCTACCCAACGCCGGCTCATCTAGCCTCGCTGCAACAACTCGGACCCTGTGCGCAGCACCGCCGCAGTTTCGCGCCGGTAAGGCTGTTGCTTGATCAGGGCGTGCTGTTTTAAGGATCTGCGCATGCGAGCAAAGCAGCAGACATTCGCATGCATGCGACTCACGCAGTCGTCAGAAAAAAAATCATAGCCCATTCGTCACGTGCGATTTTTTCGCCGCCGGCGCGCTCGATGCATGGCCGCGTGCGGAACGCCGCACTCGCACAATCTGCTCAGATTGAACGGCGCATAGCCCATTAGTCACTGCAACTTTTTCAGCCGTCCATGCATCCATAGTTGACAGGATTCAAAAGTCAGCATGGACGCTTCGGCCTCACCGGCTGTCCCCGCAACAAACGCGCCTGCCAGCCGTCATCTGCGTATCCATCAGAACCGCAGGAGTCGTGCATGATATCTCCGACCAATCGCGCATTCGCCGAAGAGCGGATGCCACCGTCCACTGTTCCCACGCCGCCACGGGTCGCCGCTGCGGCACCCCCGACAGTCGATCCATGCCCTTCGCACACCGACTACGACCTGCACCCGCTGACGGTGCGCAATCTCGACCACTACATCGAGCATGATCTCGCCGACGAACGCTTCCATGTGCGCTGATGAGCGCGAAGGAAGCGGGATTCTGATGGCCTGGTAATCTTGCTGAGGCGCCCCTGGCGCTTTTCTACGCGAGCAGCCATTGTCGGGCTGCCGTCGATGCAGCATGGCTTCCTTTCTTCATCGGGCGCTAGTTGATACGCTGCCAACGACCCATCCAGGGAAAGGTGACATGCGCAAAGCAGGATTTGCATTGATCGCGCTGCTGTTCTGCCTGACCGCTCGCGCAGAAATGCAACCGGGCGACGTACCGCCCGAAGCGCTGGGCAAGACCGTGGACGGCCAGGTGGTAAGCCTAGCGTCGATGCATGGCAAGGTTGTGGTCATCAGTTTCTGGGCAACCTGGTGCCACTACTGCATGAAGGAGATGCCCGTGCTTGCAGGTGTGCAAGCGCAGGCCAATCTGCATCACCTGCCACTACAGGTGGTATCGATCGACTCCAAGGAAAGTCGCGATACCTTCATGCGCACTACGAACCTGATCAAGCGCCGCCTGCCAGGACTTCTATTGAGCTGGGATCGCGATGGAAAAATTGGAGAACCGTATGGGGCCAACAAATTCATCCCGGTCATGGTGATGCTGCACCGGGATGGCACCGTGGCGCACATCCATGCCGGTTACGATGAAGACATGCTGGACACACTGGTCGCGGAAATCAACGAGCTGCTGACCGAATCCGATGCGACACCCGTTTCGGCGACATCGTCGGCTCTTCCGCCTGTTGCTGCGGCGACCGAGTGAACCCTGCAAAGGGGTATGCACAACGGTTCCCCTAAGCCCGGCGTAAGTCAATCTTGCCGCTGGACGTAGTGCCGGTTAGCCTGCACGGACTCACTGCACAAGCCAGCATGACCGTCAGCTACACCCACCTCCACCTGCACAGCGAATATTCGCTGGTCGATTCGACCATCCGCATCAAGGCGCTGGTCGAAGCCTGCGTGCGCGCTGGCATGCCGGCGGTGGCGCTGACTGACGAATGCAACATGTTCGCGCTGGTAAAATTCTACAAGGCCTGCAGCGCGGCCGGCATCAAGCCGATCGGCGGCTGCGATTTGTGGATCTCGGCGCCGGATGATCCGCGGCCGTGGCGGCTGACCCTGTTGTGTCAGAACCGCGAGGGTTACCTCAACCTGTCCCGGCTGGTCTCGCGTGCCTGGCGCGAGGGGCAGCATGGGGGCCGTGCGTTGGTCGAGGCCGGCTGGCTGCATGGGGAGGCAACCCACGGACTGATCGCCCTGCTTGGCCGCGACAGCGAAGTCGGCCGCATCGCAGGGAATCAGGGCATCGATGCAGCGCTTGCGAAACTGCAGCCGTTCGCCCGACTGTTTCCGGATCGACTCTATCTGGAGCTGACCCGTTGTGGCCGCGAGGGCGAGGAAAACTGGAACGCCGCCGCACTCGCGCTGGGCACCGAACTCTCGCTGCCCGTACTGGCCAGCAACGACGTGCGGTTTCTCAAGCAGGAGGACTTCGAGGCACACGAGGCACGCGTGTGCATCAACCAGGGCCGCGTGCTGGCTGATCTCAAGCGCCCACGCGACTACAGCAACCAGCAATACCTGAAATCGCCCGAGGAGATGGCGACGCTGTTCGCCGATCTGCCCGAGGCGCTGGAAAACACCGTCGAGCTGGCCAGACGCTGCAATCTGGAGCTGGAATTCGGCAAATATTATCTGCCCGACTTTCCGGTGCCCGAAGGGCACGACCTCGCCAGCTATATCCGTGAGCTCTCGCGCGAAGGGCTGAAAGAGCGCCTCGACGCCGCTCCGCTCGCGGCCGACTGTACGCTGGCCGACTATCAGGCGCGGCTGGAACGCGAGCTGGACGTCATCATCGAGATGGGCTTCCCCGGCTACTTCCTGATCGTTGCGGACTTCATCAACTGGGGCAAACAGAACGGTATTCCGGTCGGCCCCGGCCGCGGTTCCGGCGCTGGCTCGCTGGTCGCGTGGGTGCTGAAGATCACCGACCTGGATCCACTGCAGTTCAATCTGCTGTTCGAGCGATTCCTCAATCCCGAACGCGTGTCGATGCCCGACTTCGACATCGACTTCTGCATGGATCGCCGCGACGAGGTGATCGACTACGTATCGCGCAAATACGGTCGCGAACGCGTCAGCCAGATCATCACCTACGGCTCGATGGCGGCGAAGGCTGTGTTGCGCGACTCTGGCCGCGTGCTCAGCATGGGTTACGGCCAGGTCGACAAGCTGGCCAAGCTGATCCCGCCACGTCCGCTCGATCTCACGCTGTCCGACGCGCTCGGCCGGTCTGAAAAATCGAAGAAGGAAACCGATCGCGTCGTCAAGGAATTCTGCGAAGCCTACGAGCAGGATGAGGACGCCCGCGCACTGATCGATCTGGCGCTGAAACTCGAAAACCTCACCCGCAATGCCGGCAAGCACGCCGGTGGCGTGGTGATCGCGCCGACCGCGCTGACCGACTTCGCGCCGCTCTACTGCGAAGCGGGCGGTGGCGGCGTCGTGACGCAGTACGACAAGGACGACGTCGAAGCCGTCGGCCTGGTGAAGTTCGACTTCCTCGGCCTGCGCACGCTGACCATCATCGACTGGGCGGTGAAGGCGATCAACGTGCGTCGCGCGAAAGCCGGCGAAGCGCCGCTGGATATTTCGCAGCTGCCGCTGGACGATCCCAAGCCTTACCAGCTGTTGAAAAAGGCGCAGACGGTCGCGGTGTTCCAGCTGGAATCCTCCGGCATGCAGCGCATGCTGAAAGACGCCAAGCCTGACCGCTTCGAGGACATCATCGCGCTGGTCGCGCTGTACCGTCCCGGCCCGATGGACCTGATCCCCAGCTTCATCGCGCGTAAGCATGGCCGCGAGCAAGTGGAGTATCCCGATCCGCGCGTCGAGCCGATCCTGCAAGAGACCTACGGCATCATGGTCTATCAGGAACAGGTCATGCAGATGGCGCAGATCGTCGGCGGTTACTCGCTCGGCGGTGCCGACCTGCTGCGCCGCGCGATGGGCAAGAAAGACGTCAAGAAGATGGCCGAAGAGCGCGCCAAGTTCCGCGAGGGCGCCGCAAAAGATGGCCTGCCCGGCGACAAGGCCGACACCATCTTCGACTTGATGGAAAAATTCGCCGGCTACGGCTTCAACAAATCGCACGCTGCCGCCTATGCGCTGGTCAGCTATCAGACGGCATGGTTGAAGGCGCACTACCCGGCCGAGTTCATGGCCGCGACGATCTCCGCGGACATGGACAACACCGACAAGGCGGTGACGTTCCTCGACGAATCGCGCGCGATCGGCATCATCGTGCAGCCGCCCGATGTCAACGCGTCGGACTACATGTTCGTCGCGATCGAACCAAAAAAAATCCAGTACGGCCTCGGCGCCATCAAAGGCGTCGGCCAGGGCGCGTGCGAGGCGATCGTTGCCGAACGCAGCCATGGCCTGTACACCAACCTGGCCGACTTCTGCCGTCGGGTCGATCCGACCAAGCTCAACCGTCGCGTGCTGGAAGCGCTGATCCTGTCCGGTGCGCTCGATAAGCTGGCGCCCACCCGCGCCAGCCTGATGTTGCAGCTGCCCAACGCGATCAAGGCCGCCGAGCAGCATCTGCGCGACAAGCAGTCCGGCCAGAACGACATGTTCGGTGCCGCGTCGGGCGCAACCACGCCGGTGGTGCACATTGATCTACCCACTGCGCCGGAGTGGCCGCTGGAGCAAAAGCTGCAGGGCGAGCGCGACACGCTCGGGCACTACTTGTCCGGTCATCCCACCGACCCGTGGAAGGACGAACTGGCACAGCTCTCGACCTGCCCGCTCGGTGAAATTGGCGATCGCTACCAGCCGCCCAAACCGCGCAAGAATGATAACGACGACGGCAACCGCTTCCGCCGTGGCCCGGACACGCCCTGGACGATCGCCGGCATGGTCACTGCCGTGCGCAAACGTGGCGACAGTGATGCGTTCGTGCGGATTGAGGACGGCACCGGCAGCATCGAAGTAAGCTTCTTCGGTGAGCTTTATCAACAGATCGCGCCGCTGCTCACCCGCGACGAGATGTTGATTGTCGAAGGCGGTCTGCGCATCGACGATTTCTCCGGTGGCGGCTTCCAGTTGCGTGCCCGGAGCGCCAGCACACTGGCCGACGCCTGTCGCAAACATGCACGGCTACTGCAGCTGAAATTGAACGGCGTCGGGCCCGGCTTCGTTGAACAACTGCAACATGCGCTGGCCGGCTATCGCGGCGGCCGCGCCACCGTGGTACTGCACGGCTACCACAACCGCAACGCGCAGGCAGACCTCGAACTGGGCGAGGAGTGGCGCGTGGAGGCGATCCCCGCCCTGTTGCGTGCCATACGCGCCATGCCCGGCGTGCAAGCCGCGCGACTGCGCATCGTCAAGCAGCAGGACTGACAAGCAATCCGCCCCCCTCCACGGCGGAGCACTCTTGACGCGCTCCCTCACTGCGAAGCGCTCTTGATGTGCTCCCTCCCCTGCTCGCAGGGGAGGGCTGGGGTGGGGTCGCTCTTTGTCCGAGGATCAAGAGCCCCCCTCCCAACCTCCCCCTGCAAGCAGGGGGAGGAGCAAAGCTCAGCTCTACTTCTTGCCGCCGCGCTCCATCATCGCCTTCAGATCGGCGAACGGGTTGCCGGTGGCGGCCGGCGCATCCTGCACTTCCATCACGCCGCCCCGCACATGGTCGATATGCCGCGAATGTTCATTGTCGTGGCAGTACACGCACAGCAACTCCCAGTTGCTGCCGTCGGGCGGGTTGAAGTCGTGATCGTGGTTGCGGTGGTGCACGGTCAGCTCCTGCAGGTTCTCGCGGGTGAACTCGCGCGCGCAGCGGCCGCAGATCCACGGATACATCTTCAGCGCACGCTCGCGGTAGCCCAGCTCGCGCTGCTCGGCATTGCGCCGCGCCTCGGCCACGATGCGGTCGAGCTTGTTGTTGTCGATGGGTGGTTTGATCGGCATGGTCGGGTCCAGCGGTAAGACATTCGTTGGCGCGGACGATAGCGCAATCGGCTCCATTCGGAGCGTCCAGGGAGGGTCCGCCATGGGTCCGTCCGCACCCATCGCCCATACGGCGCCGTTCTCGCCTTTTCCCGGGTAACGGTATACTGAGCCGCTTCTGTGCCATGAAATGTTGCGAATGAACCCTAACTTCCTCGATTTTGAACAACCCATTGCCGAACTGGACGCGAAGATCGAAGAGCTTCGCCACGCCAGCCATGGCCAGGCATTCAATATCGATGACGAGGTCGGGCGCCTGCGCGAGAAGCTGAAGATCAAGACCGCCGAGATCTTCCGCAACCTCAATTCATGGCAGATGACCCAGCTGTCGCGCCATCCGGGCCGGCCGTATACGCTCGACTACATCGGCGTGATCTGCGAAGAATTCCACGAACTGGCGGGCGATCGCGCCTATGCCGACGATGCCGCCATCGTCGGTGGCCTCGGCCGCATCAATGGCAGGCCGGTAGTGATCATCGGCCACCAGAAAGGTCGTGACACCAAGACCAAGGTGCGCCGCAACTTCGGCATGCCGCGTCCCGAGGGTTATCGCAAGGCGCTGCGCCTGATGAAGATGGCCGAGCGCTTCAAGCTGCCGCTGCTAACCCTGATTGACACCCCGGGAGCCTACCCCGGTGTCGGCGCCGAGGAGCGCGGCCAGAGCGAGGCGATTGCACGCAATCTGATGGAAATGGCCGAACTGAAGGTGCCGATCATCTGCACGGTGATTGGCGAAGGCGGCTCCGGTGGCGCGCTGGCCATCGGCGTGGGCGACCGTACGGTGATGCTGCAGTACTCGACCTATTCGGTGATCTCGCCGGAAGGCTGCGCCTCGATCCTGTGGAAGAGCGCCGAGAAAGCCAAGGACGCTGCCGAGGCGCTGGGCCTGACCGCACCGCGTCTGCTGGAGCTTGGCCTGATCGACAAGGTGGTCCGCGAGCCGCTGGGTGGCGCCCATCGTAATCCGCAGTCGATGGCGGTGCGCCTGAAGGCGGTGCTGCTGAACCAGCTCGACGAACTCGAAGCGATGCCGATCGGCGACTTGCTCGAACGACGCTACAAGCGCCTGCGCAGCTACGGCGCGTACCAGGAATAACTACCTGGGGTATGTCGGCTGGGGTGAGCAAAGCGAACCCCAGCGTGGCTCACCGAAGCGTCGGGATTCGTTGTCACTCATCCCACCCTACGTCGGTAG
>JBAPPP010000231.1:0-2895 GCA_049280175.1 Rhodanobacter sp. | reverse complement strand
GTTTTCATGTATGGTCTCAACGGCTCGGGCAAATCCTCCATCGGCGAAGTAATTCATCGGATCGGGCAGCGAGACGAATCGGTGAATCATTGCAGCATCACGACGACGGGTGATGGGCCGTTCCGTTACCTTGTTTACAACCACGAGTTTGTGGAGCGTGCGCTTGGACAAGCCGCGGGTATGCCTGGCATTTTCACGTTGGGCGAGATAGACACCGAAACGCAACGCGAAATAGAAGTCAAAGTTGGCGAGTTGACGCAGCTCGAAACCACGCGGGTGGGTATTCAAGATTCCATCAGGACCACCAAAGTCTCAGCGGACGGCACGACGGAAGCAGCTGTCACGGGTGTATGGAAAGCGCATACCGATCAGGTGGACGGCCCGCTGGGCGAACTATTAAAGGGCTATGGAAAGGACCGAAAGAAGTTCTTCACTGATCTGCGCACCTTTGCCGTGCCCAGCGATATGGAGTTGGCGAGTCTCGAGGTATTGACACAGCGATGGGCGGATGTCAGCGGAGACGCCGCCGCGATCGATTTGCTGCGTGTCGATTTGACGGGGCTCGACAACATCGAGCTCGACCCGATCTGGGCCGAACCCATTGCAATATCTGGCTCTAGCCGACTGGCACCCTTGATCGACCGGCTGCGCAATTCGGATTGGGTTGGCGCAGGGCGCCGCTTTATCCAAGGCCACGAGTGCCCGTTCTGCCAGCAGGATCTTCCACTCGACTTTACGGATGAGCTGACCAAGCTCCTCGACGGAGACCGGCAGGTCAAGCTTGAACATGTCCGAATGCTAACTCAAGCCTATGAGCGGCGAGCATCGGAGATCGACCATGCGATGGCACAGGCGCTCGAGGGTCCACTCGCTATGCGAAAAGGAAACCTGCGGGAAGCTTGTGATCTTTTGAGGGTCCACATCCGGCTCAATCTGTCGGCCATGCGAAACAAGGTGGAAAGGCCCAGTGATCCTGTAGAAGTGGGGCGAGTCAACACAACGAACCTGCTGCAAACGCTCGAAGCCATCAATGCCGACATCGAAGACTTTAACCGGCGCGTCGCTGATCGTGACGCCGAAAGGAGGTCAGTGCGCACTGCATTCTGGCGTTTTCTCTGTCGAGATCGCATGGCGATCTATCTCGCGTATGACTCTGCCATGGCGCCACTCAACGAGGCGTTGGATCTGTTGCAGAGTGAGGAAGGGATGGCAACGACACAGATGGCGGCTATCACCGCGCGACTGACAGAGATGAGGCGCAATCAAACCGGCGTCGACGCATCGGTTGTGGCGATCAATGGACGACTCTTGAACATGGGCATCGAGTCTTTCTCGATCGTCCGCAAGGCCGGAGAAGGCAGCCTCTACTGCCTGGCACGGCCAGGACAGGTTAACGTCGAGATGAAATCGTTGAGTGAGGGTGAAAAGACGCTCATTTCGTTTCTCTACTACATGGAAATGCTTAAAGGTTCGAATGACGAGAACAACGTTCCGGCCATGGGCAAAACCGTGGCAGTAATCGACGACCCGATTTCGAGTCTGTCAGTCAATTATGTCTTCGACATCGCCAGTGCCATCCATCACGAGTTGATCAAGCGGGACGAGCAGGGAAGGGCCAGAGTCAGGCAAGTGATTGTGCTGACACACAACCTTTTCTTTTTGCATGAACTGCTCAGATTGTCGAGCAGCAAGCTAGCTACGGCAGAAAGCAGATGCCAGCTCCTGCGCGTAAGCAAGCAACAGAACACCAAGATCCTGCCCATGCTGGCTAGGGATCTGATGAACGACTACGACTCGCTTTGGCAAGTGCTGCGCGATGCGCGGGATGGTGACTTGCCCGCGGTAATGGTGCCCAACACTATGCGATGCATCCTTGAACTGTTTTTCTCATTCACGCAAAAAGAGGAGGTGTTTGCGGATGCTTTGGCGAGGATGGAAGCGGACAACAGATTCGTCCCACTCAGTCGATTCCTCAATCGTGGGTCGCACAAGGACGGCATCAATCTGACAGCGATGGACTATGCGCAATACGATGTGCCCTATTACCTTGAAAAGTTTCAGGCAGTGTTCGAGCAAGCGGGATTTCCGGACCACTTCACGCTGCGTATGGAGAGACCACCGCGAAACGACGGCCAAGCTGTCGGAGAAGGCTGATGAAGCGGACAGCTTGACGCGCACAACCGCGCCAGACACACTTCGTGTCACTCTTTACGCGCATGGCAGGGGAAATTGCCGAAGTTGTTGTTTAAGTCTGGCGTTGCGCCAGACTGCTAGGGATTGATTGGGTTTATCGCCCCGTATAGCCGGCTTGGTCTCACCGCCTCCGGTCCAGCGGGTCCTCAGCGGTAAGCCCAAGCCGGCTACACGGGGCGTCTTCATGGTAAAGAGCATCGATGATTGATCCCCGGCGCGAGTTTCTTGCCCGGGTGGACCTGGTTAAAAGCAGAATTCGCAACTTTGGGGGATTTGTCTTCCTTTGCGGCGGAAGAAGTAACACATCCTTCGCGCCCATCTTGTCGGTGCGGCACCTACTGTATAACGAGCTTACGAACGGAAAGCACAGCGATATAGCCGCCAAGCTAAAGCTTGCCGAAGACATACAGGACTGGTTTCGCGGCGGAGCCTATAACGATCTTGTGACCTTCGAGGAACATCTCGCCGGACTATCTGACGTCATCGTTCTCGTTGTAGAGAGCCCAGGTGCAATTGCTGAGCTTGGCGCGTTCTCAATAAGTCCAGCGATCGCTGATCGCCTGTTGGTTTTGGTTGCAGAGATCCACTACGAAGAAGAATCCTTCATCAAGCTTGGACCACTTAAGCGTCTTGAGAATAAAAATAGCGACGCAGTCCTTGTTTACGATTGGCACGAGGACACTTTTGGTCGCTATACCGAGC
>JBAPPP010000230.1:0-2981 GCA_049280175.1 Rhodanobacter sp. | reverse complement strand
CAACCAGATCTATGCCCGGGGGCTCCAGCGCAGGCTCGTTGACCGGCAGTTCGCGAAAGGGCTCGGGCGGCAGCTGATCGGTGAGCGTGGCGATGCTGTCGAAGCTGGCACTGCAGTGCCCGCAAATCACATGGCCGTGCGCCTGCGCAAGCGTGTGCGCATCGAGCGAAAACACGGACAGGCATTCGGGACATTGTGTATACATGCAGGCCGCTTTGTTCTGTATGCGGCAAGCTTAGCAGGCTGTCAGAGGCAGCCTGCATGCGAGCAGACATGGTGGCTGGGGCGAAGTGCCGATCAAGCTAGCCGCAGCGCGTCAGACGGCGGCGTTCAAGCGCGCCGGCGACCGCTGATACGCACCCAGTCCTCGCGGGTATCCACGCGCAGTTCGTCGAACCATTCGGCGTAGCGCTGGAGCAGTTCATCCTGCTGGCCGACGAGGATGCCCGAGATCGCGAACGGTGCATTCGGTTTTGCCGCGGCAGCGAAGATTGGCGCGAGTTCGCCGAGCGGGCCGGCCAGGATGTTCGCGATGAAGACTTCCGCAGGCTCCGCTTCCACCTCATCCGGCAGGAACAAGGCGAGCTTCTCAGCGACGCCATTGCGCTCGGCGTTGTCGGCAGACGCGGTGAGCGCCTGCGGATCATTGTCCACGCCGATCGCGCTGGTGGCGCCCAGCTTCAGCGCGGCGATCGCGAGGATGCCGGAGCCGCAGCCGTAATCGATCAGCGTCTTGCCCGCGAGCTCGATGCCATCCAGCCATTCGAGACACAGCGCAGTGGTCGGATGAGTGCCACTACCGAACGCCAGGCCGGGATCGAGCCGTACCACGACAGTGTCGTCATCTGCCGGTGGTTCGATATTCCACGGATAGATCCATAGCCGCCGCCCGAACGCCATCGGCTTGAACTGGTCCATCCATGCGCGCTCCCAGTTCTCGTCGGCGACATCACGGAACGTGAGTTGATCGGGCTCCAGCCAGGGCAGCAATTCGGCCAGCGTTTCAGTGAGGCCGCGACGGTCGGTGTCGGCGTCGAACAGAGCGTTCAACGTGATCGTCGGCCACAGCGGCAACTCGCCAACACCGGGCTCGAAAATCGCCTGTTCGTCCGGCGTTTCCGCGTTCGCGTCCTGCAGCGTGATCGCCTGCGCGCCGAGGTCGTCCAGTGCTTCCTCGACGTGCGGCTGCTGCTCGATGCGGATGATGAGTGAGAGTTCGAGAAAGGGCATGCGAGTCCGTGGAATATGTTGCCCCTCTCCCCCTTGGGGAGAGGGCTGGGGCGAGGGGACAATCTTGCGGTGAGGTTACATCGGAGCGAGCTTTGATCAACTTCCCCGCGAGCACCTGCCCCTCACCTCAATCCTCTCCCTAGACGGGAGAGGAGGCGAACGCAAAGAGCTTTTTCTAGTGCTCTTTCTGCTCAGCCATGCGCTTTTCGAGATAGTGGATGTTCTGTCCACCGTGCTGGAAGCCGGCATCGGCCATGATGCGCTGCTGCAGCGGGATATTGCACTTCACGCCTTCGATCACCGTTTCGGCGAGCGCCAGGCGCATGCGCGCAATCGCGGTCTCGCGATCGGGGCCGTGCACGATCAGCTTGCCGATCATCGAATCGTAGTTGGGCGGAATCTTGTAGCCGTCGTAAAGGTGCGTGTCGACGCGCACACCGGGACCGCCGGGTGCCTCGAAGCGCTTTACCGTGCCGGGGCTGGGCATGAACGTGTCCGGATCCTCGGCGTTGATGCGGCACTCGATGGCATGGCCACGCAGGACGATGTCTTCCTGCCTGATCGACAGCTTCTCGCCGCCCGCGATCAATAGTTGCTCGCGGACCAGATCGATGCCGGTGATCAGTTCGGTCACCGGATGCTCGACCTGGATGCGCGTGTTCATCTCGATGAAGTAGAAGTGGCCGTTCTCGAAAAGAAACTCGAACGTACCGGCGCCGCGATAGCCGATGCGCAGGCAGGCATCGACGCAGACCTTGCCGATTTCGGCGCGCTGTTCCGGCGTGATGCCGGGAGCGGGGGCTTCCTCGACCACTTTCTGGTGGCGGCGCTGCATCGAGCAGTCGCGCTCGCCGAGATGGATCGCCTGGCCCTGGCCGTCGGCAAGCACCTGAATCTCCACGTGGCGCGGATTCTCCAGGAATTTTTCCATGTACACCTGTTCGTTGCCGAACGCGGCCTTGGCTTCCGCCTTGGTCATGCTGACCGCATTGCCCAGATGCGCTTCGGTGCGCACCACGCGCATGCCGCGACCACCACCACCACCGGCAGCCTTGATGATCACCGGATAGCCGATCTCGCGGGCGATGCGCAGGTTCTCTTCCACGTCCTCGCCGAGCGGGCCGCCGGAGCCTGGCACGCACGGCACGCCAGCGGCTTTCATCGCGCGGATCGCCTCGACCTTGTCGCCCATCAGGCGAATCACCTCGGCGGTCGGGCCGATGAAGATGAAGCCGGACTGTTCCACTTGTTCCGCGAAATCGGCGCGCTCGGAGAGAAAACCGTAACCCGGATGGATCGCCTGGGCGTCGGTGATCTCCGCCGCAGCGATGATGCGCGGAATATTGAGATAGCTGTCGACTGAGGGGCCGGGTCCGATGCACACCGATTCATCGGCGAGGCCGACATGTTTCAGGTTGCGGTCGACGGTGGAGTGCACGGCCACGGTCTTGATGCCCAGACTGTGGCAGGCGCGCAGCACGCGCAAAGCGATCTCACCGCGGTTGGCTATGACGACTTTTTCGAGCTTGGGCATGTCAGGCGATCACGAACATGGGTTCGTCGAATTCCACCGGCTGGCCGTTCTCGACCAGGATGGCCTGCACGGTGCCGGCAACATCGGCTTCGATCTGGTTGAACATCTTCATCGCTTCGATGATGCCCAGCGTCTCGCCAGCCTTGACCTGCTGGCCAACCTTGACGAATGCGGGTGTACTCGGACTGGCCGATGCGTAGAACGTGCCCACCATGGG
>JBAPPP010000229.1:0-7294 GCA_049280175.1 Rhodanobacter sp. | reverse complement strand
GTCAGTGACAGGGCCAGGCTTACCGCCAGTGCCAGGGGCTTCAGATACTGCTTGGTCATGGATATCCCTCTGTAAGTGGATTCGCCCGCTGGGCGAATGCAGTGGTTGCTTTTCGCCAGGCCGTGGGTTGTCAGACATCCCCCAAAACACGGCCACGCCTATTCACGCTAGGTCAAACGTCATGGGTCAGACAGTGTCAAAGGTCAGGGGGTGTCCACCCCCGCTGCGTGAGGATTCGCCGTTACGCTCTGTAGTTGCAGGGCGTCCAGCCGCAGGACAGGGTAAGCGCCAATCCGCTGGGAGGTGTACCAGGGCGAACGCTCGAAGAAGAACTCGAGGCGTGCGCCAGGATCAGCGGCGAAGGCCGGGTCGTCATGCAGCTTTTGCTCAAACTCGGTCTTCAATGCGGGGTCCCGCGCTAACATGTCGCGTGCCAGCTTTTCCAGTACCCGCGGCTCGGCGTATTCCTTGGTCTCGAACATCGCATTGAGAAAGCCCCAGCGCAGCAGCGAGTCGGGTGCCTGTGGTTCGAGCAGGTTGATGGCCACGTTGGCGGCGGGCTGATCCAGCGGAACGATCACCGAACCGACTGGTAGTTCCACCTCATGCGACGGCACATCTTTCAGGGTGAACGTGCGCAGCATCAGATGACCTTCGAACGGCTGGCTGCCCCACTGCGGATGATCGAGCTGATAGCCCTCGGCCTGGATCTTCAGGGGATGCTCGAGACGCTGGTAGTGGATGCCGTGCGCGTCAAGCTTGTCGATGATCGCGGCCCACTGCGCAGGCACCACGTAGGCGGCCGGCGGGCTGATCGAGAGATCCGGCAACAGCCCGTTCCAGTTGTTGATGGTGTAAGTCTTTGGCTGGCTCGGGTCGTACTGGATCCAGTTGCTGTTGGAAATGTCGCTGTGGGTGAGCGTGAACGCGTAACCCTTCAGCTCGAACTTCGTCGATTGCGGATCCGGCTTGAAGGTCAGTGGCACCAGCGCATGCGCATCGTGGGCGCGTGCGACGGTGTCGGCATCAGCCTTTGCGGCGGCAGCGAGCAACGCGGCCGGGTGCTGGTTGATCTGCTCCAGCATCAGCCCGACCAGGTCATATACCGCATGCACGCGGTTCGCGTAGGACTTCAGCATATGCGTTTCGATCAGCAGGGCGGGGCGATTCTGCAGCGCTGCGTAGCCGGTGGAAAAGCGCTGGCCGGAGCCGAAGTTCTCGATGCCCTGGCGCGGATCGCGACCATCCTTGAACTCCAGATAGATCGAGCCCAGGTGGCCACGCTTTTCATACGCGGGCATCGCATGGTTGACGATGGCATCGTGCTGCCACGCGCTCACGGCAGGATCGAGCTTGTGCGGGTCTTCGGTGTACCAGGTCAGGTCGTACTGATAGTCGGCACCGTCGGTGGTGTGCACGTCGATCAGGAAATCCGGCTGCCAGCGTTGCCACAACTTCAACCACGCGAGCGTCTCTGGCGCATCGGCCTTCACATAGTCGCGGTTGAGATTGAGGTACTGCGACTGGCCGCGAAAGCCCATGCTTTCCGGGCCATTCTGGTTGATGCGATGGTAGGGCGAGGAGTTCTCGTGACCGTCCACGCTGTAGACCGGTATGTAGACCAGCACCAGATGATCGAGCACGTGTGGGTATTTTTGGGTGATCGCGATATCGCGCAGCAACATCAGTCCGGCGTCCTTGCCCTCGATCTCCCCTGGATGGATGCCGGCCTGCACCAGCACCACCGGTTTGCCGGCGGCATGCGCGGCGGCGGGGTCGAACGTGCCGTCGCCACTGGCGATCACCACGGTCATCGGCCGTCCCTCGGGCGTGGTGCCAAAGGTCGCCAGGTGGATGACATGCGGTGCCGCCTGCTGCAGACGCTCTAGATAGGCCAGCGTGTCGGCGTAGCTGGGCGTGGTGCGGAACTGCGTGGCTTCAGCCGGAGTGACCCAGTCGGCAGCGTTCAAGGTGGTTGCGTGCGTGGTCATCGTGGCGACACCCAGCAGGGCGGTAAGCAGCAATCTGATCATGGCAAGCCTTGATTGAAGGTGAGCGCCCCCGGGCGCGATGGCTCGTCGATGCATCGACAGAACATTCGCGCACAGGATGCGTTTCTATGGGTTGTCGGTGGGCAGGCGTGGCGAAGCGGGCAACACGTCGGGAGCCACCGCGCCGCCGGAGATAATGAACGCCATCGCCTGGTCCATCGTCCAGTCGGTCGGCGTGAGTTCGTCCAGCGGCACAACTTCCAGATAGCCGCCAGTGGGATTGGGCGTGGTCGGAATGAAGACCGCCGCCATCTCGCGGCCGGTGCCTTCCTCGAGCATCACCCGCGTAACGAACCCGACCACGCGCATGCCGCGACGGGGAAACTCGACCAGCACTACCCGTTGCACGCCGGAAGGCTTGTTCTGCAGCACGGCCATCAACTTCTTGGTGCCGCCGTAGATCGTCTGCACCACCGGAATGCGCGCCAGCAAGGCGTCAAAGCCATTGATGAAGCGTTGGCCGATCACCCGGTTGGCGACCCAGCCAAGCAGATACAGCGCGCCCAGCGTGATCAACAAGGCGATGATGAAGGTCAGCCATTCGGTGTTGAGCGTGGCGGCCGCACGTGGTGCCACCAGTGCCAGCGCCCCGAGCAGCGCATTGACCAGTGGGGCTCCGATACCGGCCAACATGCCCAGCACAAGCTTGAACACGGTCCAGGTCACCCACAGCGGAATGAAGGTGAGCAGGCCGGTGAGGAGATATCTTTTGAGGCGCAGCGGTGGCATAGCTGGAGTTCAGTCGGGGTGGGTGTCAGTCATTCTAGAGGACGACGGCGACCCGTCGCTCGAATCCATCAGCTACCGATGATCTCGTTCAGAGGATCGCCAGTGGCCACTGTGATTTTTTTCGCGGCGATGCGAATCATCAGGTACAGGGTGGAGAACGCAGACGGCCATGACAGCCCGACAACTTCAGCAACGCTTCGAGACACTGTTGCACGAACATCGCAGGATCGTGTTCAAGGTGGCTGCGCTGTACAGCCGCAGCAGTGCCGATCGCGACGACCTGATGCAGGAAATCAGCGTGCAGCTGTGGCGCTCGTTTGCCGGCTATGACGAAGCGCGGGCAAAGTTCTCAACCTGGATGTATCGCATCGCACTCAACGTGGCGATCTCACAGGCGCGGCGTGAGCGCTGGTCCGAAGCCGACCGGTTCGAGCCGCTGGAGCTGCATCATCTGGAAACGGTCGGCGGCGGTGAACCCATCCGCGAACAAGACGAACGGTTGCAGGCGCTGTACGCATTCATTGGCCGGCTCGACCCGCTCAATCGCGCCTTGATCCTGTTGTACCTGGAAGACCGCAGCTACGGCGAGATCGCCGACGTACTAGGTATCAGCGAAACCAACGTGGCAACCAAGATCAATCGCATCAAGCAGAAGCTGCGCGGGCAGATGACCGCCACCACGACCACCACGGCGAGGGCATGAGCATGGAACTGGATGACTTCAAGCAGGCCTGGCAATCACTCGATCGCCGGCTGGAACAGCAGCATGTGTTGAGCCTGCACCTGTTCAAGGACGGCGAGCTGAACAACACGCGTCGTGGACTTTGGCCGTTGAAACTCGGGCAGGGTGTGCAGATACTTGTGGGCGCGATGCTGATGCTGTTGTCCGCGCCGTTCTGGGTACAACACCGGGATACGCCGCACCTGCTGATTTATGGCCTGCTAGTGCACGGGTACGGCTTGATGTCGATCCTGTTTGCCGCGCGCACGTTGTATCTCATCAACCGCGTCGACTACGCCGCGCCCGTGCTGATTATCCAGCAGCAAATGGGCGAACTGCGCGCATGGTGCATTCGATGCAGTCTGTGGTTTGGCGCAGCTTGGTGCTTGTTCTGGGTACCGCTGCTGTTGCTGTTTTTTTACTGGCTCGGAGCCGACGTGTGGGTAGCGGCGCCGCGGGTGGTCTATGCGCTAGTCGCCAGCGGCTTCGCTTGCCTGGGGCTGGCTTGCGGTTTGATTCTCTGGTCGAGGCATCCGCGTCGCAGCAGGCTTGCGAAGTATCTCGAGGACAGCTTCGCTGGTTTCAGCATTCGACGCGCACAAGCTCATCTTGATGAGATCGCGCGCTTTGCGAAGGAGTGAGTATCGAGAGCCCGAAACGTGCCTGCAGGCATTCGTTTTGAACGCATTCAGTCGTTGTGCTCATTGCGATTTTCGATGGATCAACGCGCCTTCGGCTTCAAACGCACATAGATCTGTTTACGCACGCGGGCGATCACTTCACCGCTGGCAGTTTTCACTTCGGTCTCGAACCAGCGCAGCACTTTCTCGCCACCGGCGGCCGCCAGGCGCAGTTCCTCGACGACGCTGTCTTCAAGCTTGAAGTGGGCGTAGACGTCTTCACGGCCCGGTGCGACGAAATCGATCGCGCCGGCCTTGTCCCATACGAAGTAGTCGTTGCCCAGCTGGTGCATCACCAGCAGCATCCAGAATGGGTCGGTCATCGCGAACAGGTTGCCGCCAAATTGGCTGCGGACGTAGTTGCGATTCCAGGGACGCAGTCGCAGCACCACGTGGGCCTCGCTCCAGTCTGCACTGACCGACTGCACGCGAATGCTGTTGCACAGGAATGGCGGCCACAGGTTCAGCAGGCGACGGAAAGTGGATGCGCGCATAAGGATTCGAAATCCGGTTCTCGTGGGTCGCTCCCACAGGGTGTGGCGGGAGTCGGCGCGCGCTGATGTTCAGAACAGCAGCGAGGCCATCCTGCGGCGGTAACGACCGACCAGCTCGGCATCGTCGATGGTGGAGAACGCGGCGAGCAGGCGTTTCTTGGCCTGGCCGTCATTCCAGTCGCGTGCGTTTTGCAGGATCGTCAGGAATTGTTCGAGTCCGGCGGCCGCATCGCCTTCCAGCAGCAGGCGCACACCGAGCTGGTCGCGGGCAGCCCAGTCGTTGCCGTCGGCCTGCACCTTTTGCTGCAGCACGGCTAGCGTGGGCGCGTCTTTCAGCGCATGTGCCAGATCCAGTTCGCTGCGTAGACGCAATGCACGCGCATCGGTGGCGAGGTTGGCCGGCAAGGCGGTCAGCTCCGCCTCGGCAGCGCCAGTCTGGCCGTCGCGCATCAACGCCAGCGCCAGTTCGAGTTTCAGTTCGGTCTTGGCCGGGTCGGCGGCGATCGCCTGTTGCAGACGGCTGATCGCCTGTTCGGGTGTTTCCGGCGGGGTTTCATCGACGGCTTCGACGGCGGGTGGCGCTTCCAACGGCTGCACATGACGCGACAGGAATTCACGCAACTGGCCTTCCGGCAGCGCACCGCTGAAACCGTCGAGCACCTGGCCATCTTTCACCAGCATCACCGTGGGGATGCTGCGGATGCCGAACATGCCGGCGAGCTCCTGCTGTTTGTCGACGTCGACCTTGCCTAGCCGGAATGCGCCGTTGTATTCGGCGGCAAGCTTTTCCAACATCGGCCCCAAGGTCTTGCACGGCTCGCACCAGGTCGCCCAGAAATCCACCAGTACGGGCGTGGTCAGGGAGGCCTGCAACACGTCGGTTTCAAAACTTTGCTGATCCACGTCGAAGACATGGGCGGTGGCGGTGGCATCAGTCACGGGTAACTCCAGCTCGGCAGATGCCGGTTCAGATCAGGGCGTTGCCCAGCATATCAAGCCCGTGCGTTGCCACATCGGGACCTCCTTATCCGTTCGGCACAGTTGTCATCGACGCTATCTGGCCCCAGATCCGGGCTGCGTCGGCGCGGAGGTACGCCATACCTTGCGGGTTTTTGAGACATCATGACGCCGGTACTGAACAAAGCAGGGGGAACCCCACAGTTCAGCGCCTTCACGGCAGATTTGCGAGAATCCGCAAATCGCCCCATCCGGGCAAGGCATCGAGTGCATGGGTAAGACGTCACCAGAAGCGCTGCTTATTTGCGAATACTGCGACACGGTCTACCGCCGTCGCACGCTGACCCGTGGCGAAGTTGCCCATTGTCAGTGCTGCAAAGCCGTGTTGGAGCGTCATCACGGCTTGAGCGTGAATGCCATGCTGGCGCTGGTGATGACGGCGCTGGTGGTGTTTGTACAGGCGAACGTGTGGCCCATCGTCACGCTCGGTCTGAACGGTCAATACAGCAGCGCCACGCTGTGGGGCACGATCATCCAGATGTGGCAGCAGCAGGCACAAGTCGTCTCAGTGCTGGCCGCCGCCACACTGTTCTTTTTCCCGCTGTTTAAAATGCTGTCGCTCGGCTGGCTGCTGTGGTTTGCCCGCCAGGGCCGGCGCGCACCGGGCTTCGTGCGGATCATGGTGGCGCTGCACTATCTGGGACCCTGGACGATGAGCGAGGTATTCGTGCTCGGCGCGCTGGTGGCGATCGTCAAGGCACGCATCTATTTCAACGTGGTGGCAGATCCGGGTATTTACGCCTATGCGGTGCTGACCGTGCTGATCACGATCTTCGCCAGCGTCGACCTGCGCGTGCTGTGGGACGTCACGACGCCCGAGACCGCCATATGAGTGCGCTGCCACGCGCCGCCGACCTCGGCCTGATCAGTTGCCACGTCTGCGGACTGGTGTGCCGTGCTGCCGCCGATGATGCTGACCGCGATGGCGAGGTTGTCTGCCCTCGCTGCAGCAGTGCGTTGCATCGGCGCAAGCCGGCCAGTTATGCGCGTACCTGGGCGCTGCTGATTGCGGCGTTCCTTATGTACATACCGGCGAACGTGTTGCCGATCATGCGCACCGCCAGCTTGAATGACATCGACGACAACACCATCCTCAGCGGCGTTGTCGAGCTATGGGTGAAGGGTTCGCCGGATCTGGCAGTGATCGTATTCACCGCCAGCATCGTGGTACCCATGCTGAAATTCCTGGTGATGGCTGTGCTGTTGGTCAGCAGCCGGCTCGGCAGCAACTGGGCGCTGCCGCAGCGGGCAAAACTCTTTCGGCTGGTCGAGTTGATCGGCTACTGGTCGATGCTGGATGTGTTTGTAGTGGCTTTGTTGACGGCACTGGTGCGTTTCAACTTGCTGAGCCTGGTTGAACCGTTGCCCGGTGTGATTTTTTTCGGCCTGACCGTGGTGCTGACCATGCTGGCCTCGATGAGTTTTGACCCCCGGTTGATCTGGGATGGCAGGGATAGTGATGACTGACGACAACCGCACTGAACAGGGTGGCCCGGACGGCAGCGAATTGCCGCGACCGGTGGTGCGGCATCGTCGTTTCAATGCCTCGCTGATCTGGCTGGTGCCGGCGCTGGCGGCGCTGGTTGGCCTTTCGCTGGTGGT
>JBAPPP010000228.1:0-12249 GCA_049280175.1 Rhodanobacter sp. | reverse complement strand
CTCCTGCACTTCGGCCAGGGACATCAATGATGGATATCGCGCTGTACGTACTAGCCGCACTGCTGATCGTCGTCGGCGTGGCCGGTGCCGTATTGCCGACGTTGCCGGGTATCCCGATGATCTTCGGTGGCATCTGGCTGGCAGCGGCGGTGGATCACTACCGGCATCTAGGCGTGTGGTGGCTGCTGATCATCGGCGCGCTGGGCGGCATCGGGGTGATCGTTGATTTCATCGCCAGCGCACTTGGCGCCCGACGCGTTGGCGCCAGCCGCCTGGCACTGTGGGGCGCGAGCCTTGGCACGCTGGTCGGAATGTTCCTCGGTGTGCCCGGGCTATTGTTCGGACCATTTGTCGGCGCCCTGCTCGGCGAGCTGGCGTCCGGCAACAGCGTGCTGCGCTCGGCGCATGTCGGCGTCGGCACCTGGCTCGGCCTGCTGTTCGGCACGCTCCTCAAGCTGGTGATCTCGTTCGTGATGGTTGGCCTGTTCGGACTCGCCCTGTTGTTCGGCTGAGCGCCACGACCTTCGGCACATGGTTCTACCTCACGCTGTCGCCTAGGCTGTGCTACCTCATAGGGAGCCTCACCCATGTCCAATCGTCTCGTCGTCGCCATAGCGACCGCGCTGCTGGCCGCTGCCGGCTCGGCCCACGCGCAGACCGCCGCCGCACCGCCAGAATGGGTTGTACGCAGCAATGCCGACGCCCAGGTCGTACTCGACGCACTGGCTCGCTTCAATCCGGAATTCGCGTCGCAAATCGGCATTCCCGGCTATGACGACAAAGTCGTCGACCTCAAGCCGGATCTCGATGCACGTTCACGCGCGGCATTTCTGAAAGCGAAAGGGCAACTGGAAAAGATGCTGGCGACCGAACACGATGCCAATGTTCAGCAGGACCTGCACATCATGATCGATGCGGTCGACCAGCAGGTCGAGGGCATCGATCTCAACGCGAAATACCTATTGCCTGTCCAAGATATCGGCCAACTGATCTTCGGCGGTGAGTTCAACCTGCTGAAGGACGGTGTCGATGCGAAGCGGCACCCCGCTGCATTGGCCCGTCTGCAGTGCTACATCGGCAAGGCGCCCGGCTGCACGCCAATCACCCAACTGGCCGAAGCGCAGACCACTGAGCGATTGGGCAACAAGGCGTTGCTCGGTCCCTACAAGGGCCAGGTCGATCAGCAGCTGGACAACACCTCGCACTACGTCGACGGGATCCGCCAACTGTTCGCGAAGAACAAGCTGGACAATGCCGAAGGCAAGGCCGCGCTGGATACGCTCGCGCAACAGTTGAAGGATTACGACAGCTGGGTGCGCAGCACCGTGCTGCCGCATGCGCGCACTGACTTCCGCATGCCTGAGCCGTTGTATGCCTATACCCTCAAACAGGTCGGCATCGACATTCCGCCGCAGGAATTGATGAAACACGCAGAACTTGAGTTCGTCGAAATGCGTGGCGCGATGCAGATGATGGCGCCGGTAGTGGCCAAAGCCGAAGGCATCAATGCCACCGGTTACCAGGCGGTCTTTCAGGCGCTGAAGAAACAGCAGCTGCCGAAGGATCAAGTCATGCCGTGGTACCACGACGTGCTCGCCCAGATCGAGGCAACCATCCGGCGCGAGCACATCGTCACCCTGCCCCAGCGACCGATGCAGACGCGCCTGGCCTCGGATGCCGAGAACGCACAGATCCCGGCGCCGCACATGGATCCGCCCCCGTTTATCAACAACCACGGTGAGCAAGGCACCTTCGTGCTGAGCACCGGCCACCCGGCGAACAAGGGCGACAACAGCCAGAGCTACGACGACTTCACATACAAGGCAGCGGCATGGACGCTTACCTCGCACGAAGGTCGCCCCGGCCACGAGCTGCAGTTCTCCGCGATGATCGAACACGGCGTATCACTGGCGCGCAGCCTGTTCGCGTTCAACAGTGTCAACGTGGAAGGCTGGGCGTTGTATTCGGAATCCGAGATGCTGCCGTATGAGCCACCAGCCGGACAGTTCGCCGCGTTGCAGGCACGCATGATGCGTGCCGCGCGTGCGTTTCTCGATCCGATGCTCAACCTCGGTCTGATCAGCAAGGAGCGCGCGAAAGACGTTCTGATTCGCGATGTCGGTCTGTCCGAGCCGATGGCACGCGAGGAAATCGATCGCTACACCTTCAACAGCCCGGGTCAGGCCGCGTCGTATTTCTACGGTTACATGCGGATCCAGCAACTGCGCCTCGAAACGGAGCTCGCGCTCGGGCCGAAGTTTGATCGGATGGCGTTCAACGATTTCCTGATTGGCCAGGGCCTGTTGCCACCGGCACAGCTTGCCGAAGCCGTGCGCACGCAGTTCATTCCGGCGCAGCAGAAGCGCTGAGTCCGGCGTCGGCGGCAGCCTTGCAGCTGCCGCCGACACGCGGCTGCCTGATCAGCGGCGGGGACGTTGCGAGCGGGACTTACTGCTGAACGCCGGTGCACTTCTGGCCAGCCAGCCGGCAAGCTGCCGCGTGTCACGGCATATCGTCGTCGGCACGATGATGTAGTGCCGGCTTGGCGCCGCACCCGGCTTGGCAATCAACCGTGCCGCACCCGCCCACTGCAGCAGTTCCAGCTGATCGGTCGCAGCCAGTTTCAGGGCCAGGCCGCCGGGCGTGAGCCACGCACAGGGCTTTTCATCGAGATATGCCATCAGGCCGCCGAACATCGCCTTGAAGCGCAGATCATGCGGCTTGCCAAGATGCGCGGCAGCGTCTTCGAGATCGCGCCGCAAGGCGTCGAGTGAAGCGGGCATGCTCACGCTGCCGCGGCAGGAATCACATACAACAGCACGGCCAGGAAATGCAGCACGCTGCCGGTCAACACGAACGCGTGCCATAGCGCATGGTGATAAGGCAGTCGGCGCCACAAATAGAACGGCACGCCCAGCGTGTAGGCCACGCCGCCACCGATCAGCAGCAGCATGCCGCCCGTCTGCAGATGCATGCTCAACGGCTTGAACGCGATCATGCCGATCCAGCCCATGCCCACATACAGCAGCACGGCGAACTTGCGATAGCGCTTGAGCACGCCCAGTTCCAGTGCGCTGCCGATCAACGCCAGCGCCCACACCGCCGCGAACAGACTCCAGCCCCATGTTCCGGGCAAGGCGATCAGCGTGAACGGGGTATAGGTACCGGCAATCAGCAGGAAGATCGCGATGTGGTCGAGCGTGCGCAGCGCCGGTTTCGCGGCGGCGACTGAAATCGAGTGATACAGCGTGGAAGCCGTATACAGCAGAATCAACGTGGTGCCGTACACCGCACTGGCTATGACTACGCGGGCATCGCCATGCTGGGCGGCAAACGCCACCAGGGTCGTCAGACCAATGATGCTGAGCACAATGCCGATGCCGTGGATGACGCTACTGGCGAGTTCGTCGCCAAAACTGTAGCGCGCGCCGACGGCAACGTTGGGTAAGGCGGACATGACAACTCCTGACAGGCAAGGAGGCGCGATGCAACACCCCTGTAGTTACCTTAGCGGGCTCGATCTCGATTGCCTACTGCCGGCGGACGGCAGGCTCTAGGGCTCGATGATGAACGCCCCAAATGCCACGCCAAGGTTCCAGCCACTGCCCTTGCCGGTGAGCGCCAGCGAGACATTGCCCTTGGTCATCACCTGCGCCTTGGCCGCACTGTCCTCGGTGCCCGCTTCGGCCTCGGCCGTGGCGTAATGACCCAGCACCTCGTGAATATCATGGATGCCGCTGAAGCGGCCATGGCCGTCGTCGATCCTGCTCTTGCCGAAGGTCAAACCACCTCCCTTGGCGCGCAGCTGCACGTGCATGCTCTGACCGTTGCTGCAGCGGACCATGCCGCTACCGCTGTACGTCTTGTAGAAGATAGACCAGCCGGATAGCTGGAAGCCCATCTGGCAGGACATGTCCCCGGCCTGCGCCGGTGTACCGGCCAGCAGCGCAGCGCATGCCAATACCATCACAGCCGTCCCTTTGATCAAATTCATTGCCGCTCCTCTAGCCACACCCGACCGGGTGCCGGTGGCTGATTGTTACAGGGTTGCATCGACCATGGTCGAAGATGGCGTTAACCCGCCTTAACGCTGCCTGCACGCCCAATCGACATGCACGAAGCGACACTCTACCCGCGGATGTGCTGCATCCCCCTGTCATCCGCCTTTCCACCCCGCGATTCTCGTGGGGCTTTTTTTGCCGATCAGCGCAACCTGCCCACGCGACAGCCTCCGCGCTCGCACGACCGGCCTCTCATCGGGGTGCACCTCTCCTTCGTCGTATGGACGTCCAGCCGTCCACTTGCGCGCGGGCATTCGACAGGCATACGCTGCAGTCGCGGCAGCACGATTCCCCCTGCACTGCGTGCAGCGTGACGGCCGTGACAACCCATCTACCGTCAGGAGGTCGCTTATGTCGTCCGCAAGCCTGGCTGTTGCTCATCGCGCACACCCCGACCGTGCGCGCATCGCTGCCCTCAGTGCCGCGATTGCGCTCAATCTTGCCGTCATCGTGATCGCCTCGCGACCGATCACCCCGGCGCAGCTCTCCATCGTCCGCCAGCTGACGCCGGTCGTGATCCACTTCATCAGTCCGCCGGCCGTGGTGCAAACGCCGCCGCCCATCGTGCTCAAACCGCTGCCTCATCCACCAACGCCGGCACCGACCCATCTGCACCCAACCCCAACGGTGGCGCCCGTCCTGGTGCCCAGCAGCGATGGCCAAATCGCCATGCCATCCATCACCCCACCACCGCTGACAGCGGATGGTGTGACGCACGGTGACCCGGTGACTGCAGCGCCCGTCGAGGCCAGCCTGGCGTACCGTCTGGCTCCTCTGCAATTTCCTGTCCAGGCGCTGCGCGAACGCATGCACGGCACCGTGCTTTTGCGCGTGCTGGTGGATGAAACCGGCAAGCCATTGGACGTCGTGGTGGAACACGGCAGCGGTTATGGTCTGCTCGATCGCAGTGCGCGTGAACAGGTACTGGCCGGTTGGCGCTTTCAGCCGGCGATGGTGAATGGCAAACCGGTGCGCGCATGGGCACGGGTGCCGGTGAGTTTCGATTTGCGCGAACAGTAGCGAACAGGCGCCCGGCCGGCGTTGCCGCCGGCCGGGCGGACTGGCCCGGTCACCCTTCACGTTATCCCGGCGAAGGCCGAAGCAGGAGCGGGGCGTCAGCCTGCTTCGGCTTACGCGTCTTTAACGAGACGCATGCTCCACTGATCACCAATCACCCTGTCGAGTTTCATTGCATGGGCAAGTACATGCGCACCTTGAAAACGCTTCGTGAGATCGCGCTGGAGCACAGCAACGTCGAACGGCCCGATCTGGCCTCGATGGCACGTGAATTGGGCCGCGTCGTGCACCAGGATTCCCAGGCGCTGGCCCAACGCCTGGCGCCCCTGCGCAAGCGCCAACGGGGTTTCGAGCGTTGGCTGTTGGCCGAACGCAGCAATCCGCCGATCAGCGTGCTGGTCATGGCTTGGCCACCCAATCACCTCACCCCGGTCCATGATCACGCCGGCCTGTGGGGTCTTGAAGTGACTTTGCTCGGTGCGCTTGAAGTGCAGTCCTATGCACGCGATCCAGACTCGGGCAACCTGCGCATGCTGGGGCGCGACTGGCTCGGCCCGGGCGACGGTACCTGGTTCGAAGGCGACGAGAGTCATGCGCATCGCTGCCGCAACCTGTCAAACCACGACATGGCGCTAACGCTTCACGTCTATGGCGGGGATCTGGCACAGTACTTCGCCTACGAGCAGGTCGAACCGACGGGTCAGTGGACTGCGCACCTCCAGCGCAGCGCCATTGCCGGTCACCTGCAAACCTGATCCGCAGGACACAGCACTCCAACAAGGAATTTCATGTTTCGACGTGTCGCCATCATCGGCGGCGGCGCCGCGGCAGCCACGTTGCTCGGCGAGTTGCTGGAGCGCCGGTCGCCGCAGCCGCTGCATCTGGACTGGTATACCGGCGGCGGCACGCTGGCCCGCGGCGTAGCTTACGGCACCGGTTCGGACCGCCACCTGCTAAACGTGCGGGCAGCTTCGATGAGCATGTTCGCTGGCAAACCGCGCGGCTTTCTGGATTTCGTACAGCGCGACGATCCGGCGATCGCCGGCACCGATTTTCTGCCACGCCGCCGCTATGGCGACTACCTTGAGGCGGAAGTGGCACACGCGCTGGAACAGGGCCGGATGCACGGCCATGACGTAAATGTCATCCCGTTCGCCGTCGATGCACTGGTACCCGAACGCGACAGCGTCACGGTGATCCACGGCGAGGAAAGCCATCAGGTGGATGCCGCCGTGCTGGCGCTTGGCACGCTGCCGCCACGGGCGCTTACCGGTGTCAGTGCGGCTGCCCTGGCCAGTGGTCGCTATGTGGTGGACCCTTGGAAACTGCTGGCTGAGGCCCGCATCGATCCGCCCCCGCGAAGGGTGGTGGTGATTGGACTGGGGTTGACCGCCGTCGACGTGCTGCTGGAGCTCTCCGCACGGTGGCCGCAGACTGAATTCATCGCGCTCTCCCGCCACGGCCTGTTGCCCGAGGCCCACCTGCATGCCGCCGCAGCGCCGGTCGGTGACAGTGCCGAACTGATTGAAGCGATGCACGATGCGCCAGACGTCCATCGCTGGCTGCATCTGCTACGCGAGGCGATCGCGCAGGACCAGACGACGGACTGGCGCACCATCATCGACAGCCTGCGGCCACATACCCCGGGCCTGTGGCGCGAGCTGCCCGGTGAACAACGCGCACGCTTTTTGCGTCATGCACGCTGGGCGTGGGAGCGTGCCAGACACCGCATGCCGCCCCAGGTGCGGGAACTGATGGCAACACTCGAGCAGTCCGGACGCCTGCGCCGCCGGCGTGGGCGCATGCACTCGGTGGAGCTGGTTGACGATGCGCTGCAGCTGACACTGGCGCCGAGCCCTAACGGTGAAGCACAAGTGCTGAGCGCGGACCTGGTGATCCAGACCACCGGCCTGGACACCGACGTACGCCGTACCAACGATCGCCTGGTGAGCCAGCTGCTTACCAACGCGCACATCCTGCCGGACCCGCTCGGCCTCGGTGTGCTGGCCAGTCCGGATGGCCACCTGCGACATGGTGGTCGGCAGCACGACAGCCAGGATCAGGATGGTTCGTACTGGCCGCACTTGTTTGCGCTGGGCAGCCTGCTGCGCGGCACGCTGTGGGAATCCACCGCGATGCCGGAGATCCGCCAGCAGGCCCGCCACCTGGCCGATCAGTTGCTAGCCCATTAAAGGGTGCCCGCGATGACGCTCAGCCTGCTTACCGCTGGCATCGTGCTGTTGCACTTGCTGGGCATTTTCGCCGCGATGCATGCGGTGATGCATACGCGGACCCCCCAGGGTGCGATCGGCTGGGCGCTCGGCCTGCTGTTGCTGCCATATGTGACGTTGCTGCCGTACCTGTATCTCGGCGAAAGCCGCTTCCGTGGCTACCTCTCCAAACATCAGGCGCGGTTGCTGTCGTCGGTGCCCGTACTGGCGGACGAGCAAGCCGTCGATCCGGGATGCGCACGCTTCGCCGCGATCGGCGCCATGCAGGGACGACCGTTCCGCAGCGGCCATCGGCTGCGACTGCTGATCGATGGTGATGCCACCTTCGACGTCATGCTGGCGGCGATGGCAGCTGCCGAACAATGCCTGCTGGTGCAATTTTTCATCTTCCATGACGACAACCTGGGCCGGCGCATGCAGCAAGTGTTGCTGCAGCGCGCGGCGGCGGGAGTGCGTGTGTGCGTGTTGTTCGATGGCGTGGGCAGCCACGACCTGCCACGACATTACGTGGACGCGCTGCGCGAAGGCGGCGTGGCGATTCATCCCTTCGCGACGCGCCGCTGGCGCAACCGCTTCCAGCTGAATTTCCGCAACCATCGCAAGATCGTGGTGGTGGACGGAGCGCGAGCCTTCATCGGCGGCCTCAACGTGGGTGACGAATACCTCGGCCTGAAACCACCGCTGGCGCCATGGCGCGATACTCATCTGGAACTGCAGGGGCCGGTGGTTACCGACCTGCAGCAGCTGTTTGCAGAAGACTGGCAATGGATTACCGGCACTCCGCCGCCCTTGTTGCCATCGCCGCCCTGTGATGGCGAAGCCAGCGCACTGGTCGTTGCCAGTGGACCGGCCGACCCGCGGGAAACCTGCTCGCTGTTCTTCACCGCCGCGATCAACGCCGCGCGCGAGCGCGTGTGGCTGAGCACGCCCTATTTCGTGCCCGACTATGCGGTGCTGGCTGCGCTGCGGCTGGCCGTGCTTCGCGGGGTCGACGTACGCATGCTGATTCCGTCACGGCCGGATCACCGCACGGTGTTTCTCGCCTCCACCCTGCACGCCTACCAGGCGCTGCGCGCGGGCATTCGCATGTTTCGCTATCAGCCCGGCTTTCTGCACCAGAAGGCACTGCTGATCGACCACGACAGTGCATCGATCGGCAGCATGAATCTGGACAGCCGCTCGTTCCGACTCAACTTCGAAGTGACCGCGCTGGTCGTCGACCGCACGTTTGCAGCCGAAGTGGAAGCCATGCTGGAAGCCGATTTCGCTCGCGCCCGTCAATTGGACGAACACGAATACACCGACGCGCCGTACCTGCGCCGGGTGGCGATGCACGTGGCGCGACTGTTTGATCCGCTGCTGTAAGGCTTCGCTTCTATCGCGCCAGATGTCGGCGCCGCACAGCTGGCTGCATTGCGCGTCATTCCCGCAAACGCAGGGATGACGCGCGAGGGGAAAGCGGGTTACCCGAAGCCCCTGTTATTTTCCCGAACGGAATAGCCGCCGACCCCAGGCGCAGTTGCACAATGCCCACCCCAGGCAGATGCCCAGCACCGCCCCGAACAACTCAAACGCCACCCGCGTGCCGATGCCATCGGGATCATGCACCTGCGCCAGTTCCGCCCTGAGCAGCTGCAGCGACTGTGTCTGCGCGTAGTTGAAATAAAACAGATCCGACAGATCACCACCGGCGGTCAGTAGCGTCGTCAGCAGAAACGCCCAGCTGACCTGCGGACCGTAACTCCACCCGTTGCGCTGGCCCAACCAATGGAATACGCCAAACAGCAGCGTGCCTACGATCGCGGAAATGATTCCTGCCTCCAGCCCACCGATGAAGCCGAAGCCCATCCACGATTGGTCGTAATGCATCGTTGTTTGCTTCTATTTGCTGCGATGCCGACCATTATGCCCGTGTTGCCCATCCGTTACGGGACCGCGGCCGCATCGCGTTTAGGCACCGATGCGCAAGCGTGCACGCCATACCGGCGTAGGGCAATGCATAGCTTTCTCAACTTCCATCGGCCCTGTTTCGCACCCTTCACTCCGCAGGGTTTTGCGACGAATCCGGGCGCCGTGGCAAATCAGAGTGCTGCGGGGAACACGCGCTAGACTCACAGACCCGATCCGCCGTCTTGCGCCCACCATGAGCCATACGATCGATGACCATACAGCGCTGATCCTGGTGGATGTGCAACCGGATTTCATGCCCGGTGGTGCGTTGGCCTGCCACGAAGGCGACGCGATCGTGTCTGGCATCGACCGACTGCTGCGCCAGCGCATGTTTCGCCATGTCGTCGCCACTCAGGACTGGCATCCACGCGGGCATGTGTCGTTCGCCAGCATGCACCCCGGCACGGCACCGTTCGAGCAGATAGCGTTGTATGGCCATCCGCAGACGCTGTGGCCGGAGCACTGTGTGCAGGGCACGCCCGGTGCCGAGCTGCATTCGGGCATCGACTGGTTGGCGCTGGATGCAGTGATTCGCAAGGGCAGCGATCCGGGCGTGGATTCCTATAGCGGCTTTCGCGAAAACCATGGCCCGGACGGCCAACGTCCCCATACTGGCCTGGCCGGTTGGCTGCGCGAACGCGGCGTGGACGAAGTGGTGATCTGCGGTCTGGCGCGCGACGTGTGCGTATTGTGGACGGCGCAGGACGCGCTCGAGCTTGGGTTTCGCACGGCGGTATTGTGGGATCTCACCCGCCCGGTGACGTCGGACACGGATGCCGTAACCCGCGCCACACTGCTGGCGCAGGGCATCGCGATCGTCGAGGCACGCGATTTGCGAAGGAACTGAAGCCACTTGCCGGCCCGGTCCAAATGCTCAGTTCGATCGAGCGTCAGCCACCGACCACAGCTGCGGCAACCAGATCGAAAAAAGCCCGGTGTTGCTCGCGCGCCGATCCAGCTTCAACAGTTCCTTGTCCTTGCTGAGTAGCCATCTGGCCTGCGACGCGAATGCCAGCTCCAGAAATTTCTGGTCATCCGGATCGGCGCAGAGTGGCAGGCAGATATCGTCGCCCACCGTCGACGCTTCGGGCGGCAGTAGCTGGATCAATGCATCGAAAGCATCACTGACTGTCGGCCGCAGCTGATCGTCAACCGGCACTTGCGGGTAGTGCAGCACCCTGCGCCATTCGTCGCGGCAGTCCTTGCGCGTTACCGCCTGCACCGCCCCACTGCGCAGCGCCGCCAGCAGATGCGAGCACAGGGGATCGCGGAACACAAAGAGATCCAGGCAGACATTGGTATCCAGCACGATGCGCGGCACCGGCAGGTCGACGCGGGTCATCGCGGTAGCACCATCTGCATCAGTGAGGCCAAGCCGGTCAGGCATCGTTTTCAGATGTCGCGCTCACTTGCGGGTCGCCGTCTGCATCGACCTGGATGCTCAACGTGATCGGTCGGCAGCACACCTGGCAATCCTCGATATAGCGCTGATCGCCAGCCGAAGCATCGACCAGGATCTCGATCGGTTCGCCACAATACGGGCACGAGATTTCGAACGGGGTAAGCATGACGTATCACCACAGCACGGACATCCCAGCTTGCCACAGATAGCTCGTACCGGATGCACCCTCGTCACGCGCTACAATCGCGGCGCCATGCCGATCTTGGCGCGAACGGCGGCAAATCCTTGCGAATCAATCCGATGAGGAATACCTAGCAGATGCTGCATTTCCTGAATCGACCACGGATCGTCAACGTCGGCGGCCGACAGTTTGTCAGCCAGGGCTTGTCGCGGCGCATTTGGGACGACATCTATCATCGCGCGCTGACCGTCACCTGGCCGGTTTTCTTCGGTCTGATCGCCACGGCCTTCCTGCTACTCAACACTTTCTTTGCCGCGATCTATCAGCTCGGCACACAACCTATCGCGAACCAGTTTCCGCAAGGCTTTGCCGGTGCGTTCTTTTTCAGTGTGGAAACGCTGGCCACGGTCGGCTATGGCGACATGCATCCGCAGACGGTCTATGCGCACATCGTGGCCACCGTGGAGATCTTTAACGGCATGGCGAGCATCGCGGTGGTTACCGGGCTGATCTTTTCGCGCTTCTCGCGCCCGCACGCGAAGGTCATCTTTTCCGATTATCCGATCGTGAGATCGATCGATGGCCGGCTGACCTTGATGATCCGTGCGGCAAACACCCGCCAGAATCTGATCGCGGAGGCGTCGGCCAAATTGCATCTGCTGCGCCTGGAAGCCTCGCCCGAGGGTTTCAGACTGCGCAAGATCCACGACCTGAAATTGATCCGCGATCGTCATCCGATCTTCATGCTGAGCTGGAGCCTGATGCACGTGATCGATGCGAGTAGTCCACTGTACGGCGAAACTCAGGAGTCACTGGAGCGTTCGCAATCGGCCTTTCTGTTGAGCATCGAAGGTACCGACGAGACGACGTCGCAATTCATGCTGGCGCGCCGGCAATGGAGTCATCGGGATCTGCGCTGGAATCATCGCTATCTCGATCTTGTCAGCGACGACGGTAGCGGCCTCAGCATCATCGATTACAACGTCTTTCACGAGGTGCTGCCGCTGGATGAAGGCGAGAATCCGGCGAACTGACGCTGCGCCGGTCTGACCGCGCTCATCAGACTGCTCCTGTCAGGCGATACACTGTGCTTCTTTGATTTACGGACAACCACCCGATGGCCGAGCGCGAGTTCGACAACTACCTGGCCCGCTCCGGCGCTACGCTCGAAGGCTCGCGCTACACCGCGTACCTCGCGGTCACGCCGCGCAAGAGCGGCTTCCCGATGTATTTCGCGATCTGCGAAAACCGCAGCTTTCGCCAGAAGGATATCGCCGAAACCGCCGCCGCCAAGGCGCTCGCCGACATGCTGGGGCTGGAGGAGGACGGCACCCCGATCTTCCCGGATGGCTACACCGGCTTCGACGATGCCGAGCCCGTTAACGAGCCGTAGTTTCGAGCCCAGCA
>JBAPPP010000227.1:0-2867 GCA_049280175.1 Rhodanobacter sp. | reverse complement strand
GATTATTCCGAGCCTGGACAGCAAGCCTCAGGACAACCTGGCTCTCACAGAAGGCGGGTTCGCCCAAGGATTCGATGCTGACACCAATCCCAAAGTGGCGGCGGCTTTTCGCCAGTGCCTGACGAACCTCTGGAAATAACGGGAGTGGATCAAACCGGTCGCACATAATTGCCGCGGGCGTACGAAGATCAACCGTTTTTGCTCAACGCCGGATTGCCAGCACACCATCCAGTGCGAGCTGCGCCTTGAAGCCGGCCTTCTCCAGCCGCTTTTCGACCTCGCGCGGAACATCGCGGCCGCTGGTGAGTTTGTTCGGGCTGCCGGTGTAGTGGAACAGGCGCCCGCCCCGGCGCAGCACGCGGGCCAGTTGGTCGTAGAACGCCTGCGAGTACAGCTCGCCGGCGATGCCGAAGCGCGGCGGGTCATGCAGCAGTGCGTCCACCGAGGCGTCGGCGACCTGCGCGATCGCCAGAGACACGTCGGCATGGGAAAGCTGCAGGCGGCCGCCGTTGGCGGGTGCATCCGGGTCAGGCGACCACGGGTTGAGCGTGCGCAGCCACAGCACGTCGGCGTTCTTCTCGATGGAATGGATGTGCGCCGCGCCCGCTTCTAGACAACACGCCGCGAAGTAGCCCAGACCGCCGCAGGTATCGAACACCACCTTGCCGCGTGGCTCGATCAGCGCCACTTTGCGGCGCGCATCCTCGAACGGCGACTCCTTCGATGTGGGCAGCATCTTGATGCCGTCGATCTCGAACGTGGGCGCGCCCCACTCGGTAGGCACCAGTTTGATCAGCGAGCCGGAATAGCGCGACACGGGAGCAAACTCGTCGCCGTCCCAAACGTAGATCGTGCGATCTTTCAGCTTTGGGGGATAGGGATAGCGCTGGCCCTTCCACTGCCAGACCTCCGTCTCCAGCGCCGCGTTGCCATGGGAGCGATCCAGGTCGAGCGAACCCGTCCATTCGCCCACCTCAGCATCGCGCGCGGCCTGCAGAGCCTCGGCAGTGGGCTGCGTAAGCAGAGGGCCTGAATAATGCGACACGAGGGGCAATCTCCTGGGACTTCGGACATTGAACTGCAGCCGCTTGCCGCAACGCAACGAAGGGCGGCATCGTAACGCACTGGGGCAGGGGGATGGAGGTGGTTGAACCACGTCCATCAGCAGTGGAGGCTTGACTATCGTCGTCCCCATTGGGGGGCGGCTCAACGCCCCCCTTTTTCGCGCAGCGGCACAGGCCTATGCTGTAGTGACTGCGGCGAATGCCGCGTTGCTCCGGAGTTGTGCCATGACGAAGATGCTCATTCGGTGGTTACCGACGCTCCTGCTGGCGATTGCGCTGCCCATGGTCGCGCAAGCAGCGGATTCCGACAGTGCGGTATCGAAGCAGGTGGGTACGGCCAGCGCACACGCGGGCATGGCGCTCGGCGCTGGGGATCTGAAGTTGGCGCATACGCATCTGCACCACGTCGTCAACTGTCTGGTCGGGCCGTCTGGCAAGGGGTTCGACGCCCAGGAAGAGGACCCCTGCAAGGGCATGGGTCAGGGCGCCATCGTCGATGCCAAGGGCGATGCTGCCAACGAGTCCAGGTTGCACACTGCGTTGGCGCAGGCCGAGCATGGTTTGAAGGCCACAACGCTGGACGGTGCGCACGCAGACGCGCAGCAGGTCATGACCACGTTGCAAGCGAAATAGCGGCAGGGTTGCAGCGTTGTCTGGATTGGACACGGATCGTCCGAACTAGCGCCGAGGGGGCATGCCCCCTCGACGTTCACTCCTGTGCAACTTCAACGTTCAGCGAGTTTTGATGCTTAGTTGGACTCGGTGAAACTAATCGACGGTGACGTTCCGCTGGACGCTGTGCAGCTACCCAGATTCAGGTTGTTGGTTTCTCCGGTCGAGCCAGAGTTCGCGGCGCAAGTCGGCGCGGCGGTACTTCCGTCGCTTACCGCAAGATTCACCTTGATCGTCGAGCCGGAGTTGAACACGGCTTCCGATCCGCCCGCGTTGCCAACGACATTGAACTCCGTTTCGTTCCAGACAGACGCCAGGTCGAGCACGCTGTCTTTCGCGCTGATCGTGTAGGCGGTGCTTCCGTTGGTAAAGACCACCTTGTCATTGCCGCCGGACGCGGCAGTTCCGGTGAGCTTCAGATTCGCAAGCTGGGTGATCGGTACATCCGGTGCGGTAACAGCGGAGCTGTTCTTGTAGCAATCGCCGCCACCGTCGCTGCCGAAGCCACTCGGGCAGCTGCCGCTGCCGTAACCAAGCAGCCAGTACTGAATGAAAACGGCTGCCTTACCCTGAGTCTGGTAATCCGGCGAATAAATGAATTGCTGCCAGATCGTGCAGCCCGAATGGTTTTTGCAAGCGGCGGTGGTTCCGGTGTAGTTTGAATTGGCCTGCAGCGTGTATTCATTCGGACCAAGGATGCCGCCGCCACCGAATGCTGCGACACCTACGCTTTTCTCGGACGTCACACCTGTAACCGATGGAAACGTTCCGACTGCGCTGCTGATCAGCCCGGAAACCTTGATCGCATAGTCATTGCCATTGCCTGTGGTTTCTGAAGCGCCGGCCGTCTTGTTGACACGCCTCGGCAGCGGATGGACGAGCGGTTGCACGACGGTACAGTTGACCTGCTTCCACAGGATGCTGGGGTACGAGGCCTGAAAACAGCCTTCCGTGGGTGTCTCGACACGCGTCATGTCCGAGCGCCAACTTTCCATGGCCTGCGCTTGTGCTTGATCAGCGACGTCATTGACGGCAGGAGCGGCAAAAGCCGCTGGAATCCACGCTGCACCAACGAGACTTGCAACGATGGCGATCCGGACCAGTTGACGCGTGCCAAAAGCCTTGTTCGAT
>JBAPPP010000226.1:0-1519 GCA_049280175.1 Rhodanobacter sp. | reverse complement strand
ACCTTGATGGGCATCAATCCCAACCGCGTCTTCTGCGTCGCGCTCGGCATTGCGCTGGCGCTGGCAGGGGCCGCGGGCTCGCTGCTGATGCCGTTTTACTCGGCCTATCCGTTTGTCGGGCAGGTCTTCGTGCTGATGGCCTTTGTCGCGGTCGTGCTGGGCACGCTCGGAAATGTCATGGGCGCCTTGATCGCCAGCCTGATGATGGGGATCGCCGAGTCGCTCGGCATTCAGTATGTCGGCGCCGATTCCGGCCAGCTCGTGGTGTTCGCAATGCTGCTGCTGACGCTGGCCTTCAAGCCGAACGGCCTCGGCGGCGGGAGGGTACGCTAATGGACAAGCCAAACAGACTGGGCCTGCTGACGGTTGCCGCGCTCGCGGCGATGGCGCTGGTGTTGCCGCTGGTGGTGAAGAGCTCGTTTGCAATCGATATCTTCGTCCGGATCCTGCTGTTTTCGTTCCTTGGCGTCGCCTGGAATTTGATGGGCGGCTACGCCAAGCAACTTTCACTAGGCCACGCCGCCTATTTCGGGCTGGGTGCTTACACCTCGACCCTGATGCAGGTGAATTACGGCATTTCGCCCTGGATCGGAATGATCGCTGGCGGCGTGATTGCGATGCTGGCTAGCCTGCCGATCGGTTGGCTGTGCTTCCGGCTTCGCGGCCCCTATTTCACCATCGCCACCATTGCAACGGCGCAGGCGCTGATGCTGATCTTCCTGAAATTCCGCGATTTCGCCTGGGGCGCCGAAGGCACCACGATTCCCAATCTCGGCAACGCGCCGTTGATGATGCAGTTCGAGGCGAAGTCCGCCTACTATTACGTTGTCCTCGGCCTGCTCGCAGTCGGGCTGGTGGTCACCTATGCGATCGAAAAGTCCTGGATGGGCTATTACCTCGTCGCGATCGGCGAGGACGAGGACGCCGCGGAAGCGATCGGCGTCAATGCGCCCAGCATCAAGCGCAACATCTACATGATCAGCGCCTTCCTCACCGCGCTCGCCGGCACGTTCTATACCCAATATATCTACTTCATCGATCCCGCGACCGCGTTCAACTTCAATATCTCGATCGAGGCCGCTCTGGTGTCGATCGTCGGCGGCATCGGGACGCTGTGGGGCCCGGTGATCGGCACCATCCTGCTGGAAACGACCTCGACCTTGCTGCAGAGCTGGCTCGGCAGCTCGCTAGGTGGACTGCAGCTCACCGTCTACAGCCTGATCCTGATGGCCGTCATCCTGTGGCGGCCGACCGGGCTGATGGGGATGGTGACCGAAGCCTATCAGCGTTATCTCAACCGCCGTCCGGCGCGCGCGTAGAGGCATCGATCATGACGGACGCGCTGGTCATCAAGGGATTGAGTAAACGCTTCGGCGGGCTGCGCGCCGTGCAGGATGTCAGTTTCACCATCCAGGAAAACACCACGGTGGCCCTGATCGGCCCGAACGGCGCCGGCAAGACCACAAGCTTTCATCTCATCACCGGCTTTCACCGGCCGGATTCAGGTTCGGTGCTGGCC
>JBAPPP010000225.1:0-7302 GCA_049280175.1 Rhodanobacter sp. | reverse complement strand
TCCTGCCGCCCGGCGTTGACGATGAAGCGGTGGCAAGAAAAGCCGCCAAGGTAGGTGTGTCAGCCAGGCCGCTGTCCCGCTGCTATTTGAATCCGCCAGTCAGGGGTGGCTTGATTCTCGGCTACGGGGGCGCGAACGCAGACGAGATTCGCGAGGGCATCCACAAGCTCAAGACCTGTTTTTAAGAAGCTGCGTATTCCGGTAAAACCAGCCACCTGTTGCGGTCGCAAACTCACCACCGCCAAGGCTTCTAAACCGGCCGCTTGCAATGCTTCAAACCTGGCGTGAACCAAGCAGGTAGCTGCCTACTTGACTGGACCCACCTCCAGCTGCTGTAAGATGGCGCCGCCATGCGCAAACGCTTTCACATCAGCCGTCGTCGCCGCGTCCTATGGACAGGGATCGTGCTGTTTTGTCTGTTGTTTCAGCAACTGGCCATGGCGGCCTATGCGTGCACGTTGCCCACGGCAGCAACCAATGTCGTCATGACGGGCGATTGCGCGGCGACGGGTATGAGTTCGAAAGCAAAGCCGCCGACCCCGCATCATCAAAGTACGGACCCGCGGTGTACCGAACACTGCTCCGGCAATACCGCATCAGCGCACGATGCAAACTTGCCGACGGTCCCCCCACTTCTCCTCGCCTCCGCATCACCCACGTTGCTGGGAACCCTCGCGCAAGCATCTGATCAGGTCGCGTTGCCAAACACCGCCCTGCATCGCCCCGATCCACCGCCCACGTTGCGGTTCTGTTCCCTGTTGATTTAGCTCCCGATCGTTAGCCGTCTATCGGCCGTGCGCGCACGGCTGTGTTGGTTTTCGATTGGAGCTCACCATGTTTCCCCGTCTCTTTTGTGTTCGCGCCACTTCGGCGCGATATGCGCGTTGGCTGCCGTTGGCTGCCTCGCTACTTTTCGTTTTACCGGCATGGGCGACTGACCCAACCGTACTCACGCTCGATGCAGCCATCCACCAGGCGATCGAACGCGCACCGATGCTGGAGGCACGTCGCGCCCAATCGGAATCCGCCCGACAGGAAGCCGCCCGTGCCGGTGCCCTGCCCGATCCCCAGCTCACCACCGGGATCGACAATCTGGACGTCCAGGGACCGGGTGCGTTTACGGCCGGCGGCGACAGCATGACCATGCGTACCGTCGGGATCAGCCAGGTCCTGCCTTCGCGCAGCAAGCGCCAGGCCGAACGAGCCATGGGCAGTGCGAATGCCGATTTAGCAGCTTCCGCAGAATTGTCCGCCGCCTTGTCGATCAAGGAACAGGTGGCCGATGCCTGGATCACCGCCTGGGGTGCGCACCACGAAGCCATGATGCTGCAATCCATGTGTCAGGCGTGGGTGCAAGACGTGGCTATAGCGAAAGCACGCCTGCGCGGTGGCACCGGCAGTGCGGCGGAGGTGCTCGCCGTTCGCATGGCGTCCCTCGACCTGGAAAACCGCATTGATGAGGCCAACGCACGTGAGACTCAGGCCCGCGCGAGCCTTGCGCGCTGGCTGGGATCACCGACCGATCAGTCGCTGGACGACGCACCGGACTTTGCCGTGCTGCCGTACGACGAAACGTCCTTGCTGGCCAGCCTCGATCGTCAGGGCAACCTGCTGGGGTGGCCAGCCCGCGAACAGGCTGCCACGGCAGCTCTAGCCGCCGCGCAAGCCGACAAGCATCCCGAATGGAGCGTGGGTCTGAGCTACGGCTCTCGTGTGCGTGGTTTGTCCGACATGGTTTCGCTGCAGGTGGGTGTGAGCCTGCCGCTGTTCACGCGCAACCGACAGGATCGCGGCATTTCCGCCCGCGCGGCTGACCTCGATGCCGTTCACGCCGAGCACGATGACGCCCGCCGCCAGCAGTCCGAGGCTATCGAGTCCGCGTGGGCGCAATGGCAATCGCTTGGCCAGCAAGTCCGTCGACATCGCGATGAATTGCTACCGCTAGCCAACGACCGTGTGGCTTTGGCGCTCGCTGGGTATCGCGGCGGCGCTGACATCGAGCCTTTGCTGGAAGCTCGTCGCGACGAGATTGCCCACCACACCGACTACGCCCGCATGCAAGCCGAGTACGGCCGTGCCTGGGCGGCACTGGCCTTCCTGTTACCCACTTCGGAGACGACGCCATGAAGCGCACACTGAAGATGTTTGCCGCAGCCTTGCTTGCGGCCGTGTTGCTGCTGATCGGCTATCTCGCTGGCCGCGATCATTCGCCGTCGCCTTCATCGCAAACCAACACTGCCGCATCCTCGCCAGAAGGCGGCGGTAAAAAAGTCCTGTACTGGTACGACACGATGGTGCCCCAGCAGCACTTCGACAAGCCGGGCCTGTCGCCGATGGGTATGCAGATGGTGCCCAGGTATGCTGATGAACCGCCGACCGACAAAGGCGCGAACCAGGACGTGGTTAGGATCGATCCGGCGACCGTGCAAAATCTCGGTTTACGTACCGCCAAGGTCGAGCGTCGCGTACTCGCGTCCGCGATTCAGGTCCCCGGCACGGTGACCTGGGATTTGCGTCTGGCCACCACGATCAGTGCGCGGGTCGATGCCGTCATCGCCAAGCTCGATGTGCGTGCGCCGTACACGACGGTTGCGGCCGGCGCGCCCTTGGCTGAACTACTGGCTCCGCAATGGAACAGCGCACTGGCGGAATTCGGCGCGCTTCAGCAAGCCCAGTCGGCGGACGCGATGGATTTGCGTGCCGCCTCGCGGGAACGCCTGCAGGTACTGGGCCTGACGCCTGCGGATATTCAGTCCTCGCATCATGGTTCGAGTGCGGCAATCACCCTGCATGCCCAGCAGGCCGGCATCGTCACGACATTGGACGTGCGCGAAGGTCAACGCGTCAGTGCGGGCCAGACGCTGATGACGATCAACGGCCTGTCCACGGTATGGATCGAGGCGGCCCTGCCGCAAGCGGCAGCCAGTACGGTGCGAAGCGGCACGCCGGTCACCGTCACGGTCGATGCTTTGCCAGACCGTGCGTTTCACGGCACCGTGGAGACTTTGCTGCCGGATATCGATGCGACGACGCGTACGCAGCGTGCGCGCATCGTGCTCGACAATTCCGATGGCGCCTTGAGTCCGGGCATGTTCGCCACCGTGCAGCTCAGTCCGGCGCAAGGCGTCGCCGTTCCGGTAGTGCCGGATGACGCGCTGATCGCTACCGGCAGCCAGACGCGCGTGATCGTCACTGAAGATGATGGACGTTTCAGGGCCGTCGCCGTGCGTACCGGGCGTTCGGCCGGGGGCTATACCGAAATACGCGACGGCCTCAAGGGCGGCGAGAAGGTCGTGGTCTCGGGCCAGTTCCTCATCGATTCCGAAGCGAGCCTGTCCGGTGCGCTTGAGCGATTGAACAGCAACGCCACGCCGCCGGCACCGGCTACGAGCGCACCGATGTCGGGTATGCGCATGGGAGACGGGCAATGATCGGCGCCCTGATTCGTGCTGCGATTGCCTATCGCGTATTTGTGTTGCTGGCCGCGCTGGCCCTCGCACTGGCTGGTGTATACGCGGCACTGCACACGCCGGTCGACGCACTGCCGGATTTGTCGGACACCCAGGTGATCATCCGCACCAGCTACCCGGGTCAGTCGCCACAGGTGGTCGAGGATCAGGTCACCTATCCATTGGCAACGACCATGCTGTCAGTGCCCGGCGCCAAGGTCGTTCGTGGTTACTCATTCTTCGGAGACTCGTACGTCTACGTGCTGTTCGACGACAGTACGGAGCTGTACTGGGCGCGCTCACGCGTGCTGGAGTATCTCAGCCAGGTACGCGGCAGTCTGCCCGCTGATGTCACACCCGCCCTCGGTCCGGACGCGACAGGGTTGGGTTGGATCTACGAATACGCGTTGATCGATCGTACCGGCCAGCACGACCTCGGCCAGCTACGCGCGCTGCAGGACTGGTTCCTGCGCTTTCAGTTGAAGACCGTGCCGGACGTCGCTGAGGTGGCCAGCATCGGTGGCATGGAGCGCGCGTGGCAGATCGTGCCCGACAGCCACGCGCTGGCGGCGCGCGGCATTACCGTGGAGCAGCTGGTCGAGGCGATCCGCTCCGCCAACGGCGCCAACGGTGGCTCGGTGATCGAGCAAGGTGAGGCGGAGTTGATGGTGCGCAGCGAGGGCTACCTGAAGAGCCGCGACGGCTTCGAAAACGTTCCGATCACCACCAATGCCGGCGGCGTGCCAGTGCTGCTGCGCGACGTCGCGACAGTGCGGCGCGGTCCCACCTTTCGTCGCGGCGTCGCCGAACTGGACGGCCAGGGTGAAGTTGCCGGTGGCGTGATCGTGTTGCGTACTGGCAAGAATGCCAAGGCCGCCATTGCCGCCGTGAAGGTGAAACTGGCCGAGCTCAAGCGCAGCTTGCCGCCCGGCGTCGAGATCGTGCCGACCTACGATCGCTCGCAGCTGATCGATGCCGCGGTGGAGAACGTCTGGGGCAAGCTGCTGGAAGAGTTCCTCGTCGTGGCGCTGGTCTGCGTGTTGTTTCTTGGCCATCTTCGCTCGGCATTGGTGGCCGTGATCACGCTGCCGCTGGGCGTGCTGGCAGCCTTCATCGTGATGGACCTGCAAGGCGTGTCGGCGAACCTGATGTCACTCGGCGGTATCGCGATCGCGATTGGCGCGATGGTCGATGCGGCGATCGTGATGATCGAGAATACCCACAAGCACCTGGAACATTGGCGCGAGACGAACGACGGACGGGAACCGCTGGGCGCGGAGCGATGGTCACTGATCGCCGAGTCCGCCGCCGAAGTGGGCCCGGCGCTATTCGTCAGCCTGCTGATCATCGCGCTGTCGTTCGTGCCGGTGTTTGCACTGCAAGGACAGGAAGGAAAACTCTTCAAGCCGCTGGCCTTTACCAAGACCTACGCGATGGCTGCAGCGGCGGGCCTCGCTGTGACCCTGGTACCCGTGTTGACGGGTTACCTGGTTCGCGGCCGCATCCGTGCCGAGCGTGATAACCCACTCAATCGCGGCTTGATTCGTGGCTATCGGCCGATCCTCGAGGCGGTGCTGCGCCATTCGAAAGTGGCTTTGCTGCTGGCCGGATTGTTGCTGGTCACTGCACTGATTCCACTTGGCCAACTGGGTAGCGAGTTCATGCCCGCGATGGTCGAAGGCACACTGCTCTACATGCCCACCGCGCTGCCGGGCTTGTCAGCAGGAAAGGCCGCGCAGCTGCTGCAACTCACCGATCGCATGATCAAGACCGTGCCGGAAGTTGCACACGTGTTCGGCAAGGCGGGACGCGCTGAAACTGCCACCGATCCGGCGCCGCTGGAGATGTTCGAGACCACCATCACCTTCAAGCCGAAGGACCAGTGGCGACCCGGCATGACGATGGAAAAGATCAAAGCAGAGCTGGACCAGGCCGTACATGTGCCGGGGCTGACAAACCTATTCGTGCCGCCGATCCGCAATCGCATCGACATGCTGTCTACGGGTATCAAGAGTCCCATCGGCATCAAGGTCCTGGGCACCGACCTGGCCACGATGCAGGGCGTGGCCGATCGCATCGAGACGGTGGCGAAGACCGTACCTGGTGTCAGCTCGGCGATCGCCGAGCGCCCGACCAGCGGCCGCTACGTCGATGTAGCTATCCGCCGTGACGTCGCTGCGCGCTACGGGCTGACTCAGGAGCGCGTGCAGCAGCTGATCGCCACCGTGGTCGGCGGCGATCCGATCGGTCAGACCGTTGAAGGACGCGAACGTTATCCCATCGTGGTGCGCTACCCGCGCGCCGAGCGTGAGTCGATCGAAGCGCTGCGGCAGTTGCCGATCGTCGCCGCCAGCGGTGCGCAAGTGACACTGGGTCAGATCGCCGATATTGCCGTCGAGGCAGGACCGTCGATGCTGAAAAGCGAGAACGGCCAGTTGGCCACATATGTCTACGTCGATACGGCCGGCAGCGATCTGGGTACCGTGGTGGCCAACCTGCAGCGTGCAGTGGCGCAGCAGATCACGTTGCCGCCCGGTACTACGGTGGCCTGGTCCGGTCAGTTCGAGTATCTGGCCAGTGCCATGCAACGTCTCAAGCTGGTGGTGCCGATTGCGTTGGTGATCATCTTTCTTCTGATCTACGCCGTGTTCCGGCGCGTGAGTGAGGCGCTGTTGATCATGGCCAGCGTGCCGCTGGCACTGGTCGGTGGACTGTGGCTGATCTGGCTGCTCGGCCACGCGGTGTCAGTGGCCACGATCATCGGCTTCATCGCACTGGCCGGCGTCGCCGCCGAGTTTGGCGTGGTGATGCTGTTGTATCTGCGCCAGGCATGGGATCACCAGCTCGCCTTGAATCCGCACGCCGGCATCGACGAACTCGATGCAGCCATCCGCGAAGGGGCCGTGCAACGGGTACGACCCAAGGCGATGACTGTCGCCGTCATCCTCGCCGGTCTATTCCCGATTCTGCTCGGCCACGGTGCCGGCTCGGAGGTCATGCAGCGCATTGCGGCACCGATGATCGGCGGCATGCTTACGGCGCCATTGCTGTCCATGCTGGTCATCCCCGCTGCATTCCGTCTGCTTGTCCTCCACCGACTACGTCGAGCTGATCAGACGAATATCGCTTTTCACGCCAACCCACGAGGAAACTGATCGATGAAGAACTACCTCATCCTCCTCGTATCGGCCTGCGCGATGGTGGCCGCTCCCGCTTTCGTGGCTGCCCAGCAGATGGATCCCAACATGCCCGGCATGCAGCACGCCGCCAACCCGGAGGACGCGCAGGGCGTCGGCATCGTCAAGGCGATCGACACGGCCAAGAACACCATCACGCTGCAGCACGAGGCGATTACTTCCATTGGCTGGCCGGCGATGACAATGGCATTCCCAGTGGCTTCACCGGATTTTCTCAAGATCACCAAGGTCGGAGACAGGGTGAAGTTCACCCTGCATCCGGCGGGCATCGCCAGCACGGTGACGTCGATAGCGGTGCAAGACTAAGTGGGTGTATCCCTCATGAAGTGAATCCACCACACGCCATGGGCTGTGCAAGCGATGTACGCTACCCCGGCTCTCGCTTGCACCAGTAGAATTTGCACGGCCCGCCACGGCAGAAACTCATGACGATTCAACCTGTTCTGCAGAGCACGCTGACCTGTCCGCATTGCGGCCATCAGGCCACCGAGACCATGCCGATCAATGCCTGCCAGTTTTTCTATGACTGCGTGGGCTGCGGCGAGCTGCTCCGGCCGAAAGCCGGTGACTGCTGCGTGTTCTGCTCCTACGGGAGCGTGCAGTGCCCGCCGATCCAGCAGCAAAAGTCCTGCTGCGGATAACCGGTCAGTGTGAGC
>JBAPPP010000224.1:0-3911 GCA_049280175.1 Rhodanobacter sp. | reverse complement strand
GTTGGTGGAGGTGCTGGTGCTCATGCGGTGACTCCTGCGGGTTCAGTGAGGGTGATGGCTGAGGTAGCTATTGATGAGTTGGTCGTTTCAGTTTTTCGATGAATGGACGTCTGGACGTCCGTCCATGCATTCGTCGTGGCGCCATCAGAAGCGGAGCCGACCAGGCGCGCATACTTGGCGAGCGCGCCGTGGGTGACCTTCGGTTCGCGCGGTTGCCAACTGGCGCGACGGCTTTCAATGTCTGCACTGGTGCGCAACTCGCGGTGTGCGACATCGATCACCACGCGATCACCGTCTCGCAGCAGGGCGATCGGGCCACCGCGTGCCGCTTCCGGTGCGATGTGGCCGACCATGAAACCGTGGGTGGCGCCGGAGAAACGGCCGTCGGTGATCAGCGCTACGTCGTTGCCGAGGCCACGACCCACCAGCGCGGCCGTGACGCCGAGCATCTCGCGCATGCCCGGCCCGCCGGCCGGTCCTTCGTTGCGAATCACGATGACATCGCCGGCGCGGATGCGATCGCCTTGTACCGCGGCGAACGCGTCCTCTTCGCTCTCGAACACGCGTGCGGTGCCCTCGAAGTGGCCGCTCTCCATGCCGGCAAGCTTGAGAATGCAGCCGTCCGGCGCGAGATTGCCGTACAGGATGGAATAGCCGCCGCGCGGTTTCAGCGGCTGGCTCACTGGATGGACCACGTCTTGTGCTGCCGCACGCGGCGCGGCCTCGGCCTCAGCGAACAGGCTGCGACCGGTGACGGTGGGTGCATCCTCCAGCATGCCGGCGGCGATCAGTTCCTGCGCCACGCGCGCGCTGCCGCCGGCGCCGAACAACTCGACCGCGGTGTAGCGGCCGGCCGGCAGCAGATCGGCGATCACCGGCGTATGCACCGAGGCCGGCTCGAAATCTTCCAGCGTCCACTCGACGCCTGCCTCGCGCGCAATCGCCAACAGATGCAACACGGCATTGGTGGAACCGGCGGTCGCGGCGACCATCCGTGCGGCATTGCGGAACGCGGTACGGCTGAGCAGATCCAGCGGCTTGCGTTCGGTGTTCAGACATTCCATCACCAGCTCGCCGCAGCGGAAGGCGGCCGCGCCCTTGGCCGGGTGCGTTGCAGGAATGTCGTTGTACCCCATCGGCGACAGCCCCAGCGTGGTCAGCACCATCGCCATCGTGTTGGCGGTGAATTGGCCGCCACAGGCGCCGGCACCGGGGCATGCATCGCGTTCGACCGCAGCGAGTTCAGCATCGTCGATCTTGCCTGCGCCATGCGCACCGACCGCTTCAAACACCTGCTGGATGGTGATCGGGTGGTTGTCGTGGGTGCCGTGCGCGATGCTGCCGCCATATAGCGCCACGCCCGGGATGTTCAGTCGAGCCAGCGCCATCGCCGCCGCTGGAATGGTCTTGTCGCAGCCGCACAACACCACCATGGCGTCGAGACAGTGACCATCCACTGCCAGCTCGATCGAGTCGGTGATCACTTCGCGGCTGATCAACGATGCACGCATGCCGGACGTGCCCATCGCGATGCCGTCGGTCACCGCAATCGTGTTGAATTCAATCGGTGTGCCGCCGGCAGCGCGGATACCGGCAGCGGCCTCGACGGCCAGTTCGCGCAGGTTGAGGTTGCACGGGCTCACGTTCGACCACGTGTGCACCACGGCGACCAGCGGCTTGGCGATGGCCTCATCGTCCAGGCCGGTCGCGCGCAACATGGCACGGGCGGGGGCGCGGTCGGGCCCGGTCTTGATCTGGTCACTGCGCATGCGATTTCAGCCTGGAATGAAAGAGAAAGCGCCCCATGCGCACAAGGGAAGTTGGCGAGGCGGATGGAAGCGGGCGACTTGGGAACGCACGCTGGCCATCCGCTGCCGGAAAAAGCACGCAGGGGGCGGCAGAAAGTACGGACACGTCCCTGTGTCCGTTGGGAAGACGTTGAAGACGTTCTTGCATCAGCCGCATGCGCGCACTCCGCTGAAGAACGCTTCGGCGGTATCGACGTGATCATCGATGGCGGCAAGCACGGCATCGCGCACAGCCGTGGTGCTGGCGGTGCCTCCGATGTCGCGACTGTGAGGGCCGTGCTGAAGCACCTGCTCAACGGCGGCTTCGATCGCTGAGGCCTCCGTTTCCAGGCCCAGCGAATGGCGCAGCAACAGCGCCGCAGAAAGAATCGCACCTACTGGATTGGCGACGCCCTGGCCGGCAATGTCGGGCGCGGAGCCGTGGATCGGTTCATACAGGCCGCGGCGGCCTTCACCCAGCGAGGCAGACGGCAACAGACCGAGCGAACCGGCCAGCGCGGCGGCTTCGTCGGTGAGGATGTCGCCGAAAAGGTTTTCGGTAACCACCACGTCATAGCTCGATGGCTGGGTCAGCAGCAGCATCGCCATCGAATCGACCAGCTGGTGCTCGAGCTTCACATCGGGATAGTCCGCGGCGATGCGTTGCACCGTGCTGCGCCAAAGCCGCGAAGTTTCCAGCACGTTCGCCTTGTCCACCGATGTCACCCGATGTCGGCGACTGCGCGCCAGATCGAATGCGCGGCGGACCACGCGCTCGACTTCGGCGACCGTGTACTTGCATTCGTCGGTGGCGGTATCGGCGGTGCGCGTCTTCGCGCCGAAATAGGCGCCGCCGGTCAGTTCGCGCACGAACAGGACGTCGACATTCTTCAACTTTTCGTTCTTCAGCGGTGACAGGTTGGCCAGCGCCGGATGCACCCGCAACGGACGCAGGTTTGCGTACACGCCGAGCGCGGCCCGCAAGGCCAGCAGGCCCTGCTCCGGGCGCACCTGCGCATTGGGATCGGACCACTTCGGACCGCCAACGGCGCCCAGTAGCACTGCGTCTGCGGACTGGCAGGCGGCCAGCGCGGCGAGTGGCAGCGGCACGCCGGTCGCGTCGATCGCGCAGCCACCGATCAGCTGCTCATCGAACGTGAATGTGTGGCCATAGTGTGCGGCTACGGCTTCCAGCACGGCGACGGCTGCGGCAGTGACCTCGGGACCGACGCCGTCGCCGGGCAGGGTGACGATGTGAGCTTTCATGCAGCCTCCTGTTGAGTCCGGGTGCGTTGTTCGTAGGCGCCGATCGCGTCGGCGTGTTGCAGCAGGTAGCCGAGCTGGTCGACACCGTTGAGCAGGCAGTGCCGTGCGAACGGTTCCAGCTGGAAGCGGATGTGGCCACCATCAGGCAGCGCGATGAATTGTTCGCGCACGTCAATCACCAACTCGATGCCGGGATGCTTGAGCAGCCAGCGATGCTCGAGTTCGTCGATCACGATCGCCAGCAGACCGTTCTTCAGCGCGTTGTTGCGGAAGATGTCCGCGATCTCGCTGCACAGCACGGCTTGCACACCGTAGTCGAGCAGCGCCCAAGGCGCGTGCTCACGCGAAGACCCGCAACCGAAGTTGCGTCCGGCGACGATGATCGAGCACTGCTGCGCCTGCGGCTGGTTCAACGGAAAGGAAGGGTTGTTGCTGCCGTCCGCCTCGTAGCGCCAGTCGTGGAAACACAGCTTGCCAAGCCCGCTGCGCTCCGTGGTCGTGAGGAAGCGCGCCGGGATGATGCGGTCGGTGTCGATGTTCTCGTCCGCCAGCACGGCGGTGCGCGAGTGGATGCAGGTGATGGGCTTCATGCTGATCTCCTCGAGCTGGCAGCTTTGGCTCCTCCCCCTGCTTGCAGGAGGAGGTTGGGAGGGGGTAGAGCTCTGGGGTTCGATGCGAAGAGCACCCCACCCCAGCCCTGCCCTGCAGGCAGGGGAGGGAGCAAAGCGAACGGCGTCGCGCTCATGCCGCCACCTGCGTTAGGTACTCGCGTGGATCGGCAATACGCCCCGCCAGCGCGGATGCGGCAGCCGTCGCCGGACTCGCCAGCACGGTGCGCGCGCCCTTGCCCTGGCGGCC
>JBAPPP010000223.1:0-11971 GCA_049280175.1 Rhodanobacter sp. | reverse complement strand
CCCCCTGCGAGCAGGGGGAGGAGCAGAGCCGGCGAGTTACAGCTCCTCGACCCGGGTGACCTTGCCACGGCGCATCAACCACGCCACGCCGCGCAGATCGGCCAGGCCGACCCACAGCCGATCCAGCATGCCGTACTTGGAGACACCGGCGGTGCGTGGGCGATGGCCGACCGGCACGCTCTGGCAGGCGAAGCCGGCACGCTTGACCAGCGCCGGCAAGTAGCGATGCATATGGTCGAAGTAGGGCAGGCGCAGGAACACTTCGCGATCAAACACCTTCAGGCCGCAGCCGGTGTCCGGGGTGGCGTCCTTCAGCATCCGCGAGCGCACCGCATTGGCGATCTTCGAGGATATGCGCTTGTTGAAGCTATCCCGGCGCGTGGTGCGCCAGCCAGCAAACAGCCGCATGTCGGCGACGGCCGCATCGCGCGCGGCCAGCAATTTGGGAATGTCGGCGGGATCGTTCTGGCCATCGCCATCGAGCGTGGCGATCCACGGGGACTTCGCCGCGTGCACACCGTTCCACACCGCCGTGCTCTGTCCACTGCGGGTGACATGATGCAGCACGCGCAATTCCGGATGGAGGGTCTTCTGCGCGGCCAGCACGTCACGGCTGTCATCGCTCGAATCGTCATCGATGTAGATGACTTCGTAGTCGACCTTGCCGCGTAGCGCAGTGGCGATTTCGGCGAGCAGCGGGGGAATATTGTCGCGCTCGTTGAACACGGGGACGACCACAGAAAGCTGGGGCATGGCAGCGGATCCACTGGGGCAGCCAGTGATTATCGCCTAAGCGACCGTGCAGGGGCGAGGGACGAGTAGCGAGGGCGCAAAACCGTACTGCCGCAACTTCAGGATTCCACCGGATTCAAGCTTGCGCCCTCACTACTCGCCCCTCATCCCTGCTTTTGTGTCAGCGCATGCCACCTGAAGCCAGCAATTGCTCGCCAGTCAGCCAGCCCGCATCGGCGGAGGCCAGGAACACGGCGATGGTCGCGATGTCCCCAGGCTGGCCCATACGCCCCAGCGGGGTCTGCGCGACCATCGCCGTCTCCATGTCGCTGCCGATGATGCCCATGGCGTGGGTGCCCTCGGTTTCCACGCCGCCTGGATTGATCGAGTTCACGCGGATGTTCCTGGGTCCCAGTTCCTTCGAGTGCACCAGGGTGATGGCGTCTACCGCACCTTTGGTCGCGGTATAGACGGTCGTTCCGGGCATGCCCAGCCGGCTCACCACCGAGCCGATGTTGATGACACTGCCACCGTGCTCACCGAAATGCTTGACCGCTTCCTGGGTGGCCAGGATCAGGCCGAGCACATTGGTGTTGAACTGCCGGTGGAATTCGCTCTCGGTGACTTCTTCCAGCGGAGCGAACTGGTATACACCCGCGTTGTTGACCAGCACGTCGAGGGTGCCGAACGCCTTTTTCGTTTCCGCAAACAGGCGCAGCACGTCGGCCGCCTTGGAGACGTCGCCCTGCACCGCGATCGCCTTGCCACCGCTGCCAGTGATCTCGGCCACCACGCGATCGGCGCCTTCCTTGCTGGAAGCGTAGTTCACCACCACCGCCGCACCCGCCGCGGCCAGCTCCTTCGCGATCCCTGCGCCGATGCCTTTCGACGCGCCTGTGACCACCGCCACCTTGCCTGCCAACTTGCTCATCTGAGTTCTCCGGTTCGATTGATGATTAGACCGTTGTCTAAATGTCATATCGATAAGGGGGCGGGGCGGACCCATTTCAATGGCACCCGGTCAGATTTTTGCGAGTTGTTCCAGATAGGCATGCAGCACGTCGCGCTGCAGGACGAAATTGGCGAACTTGCCGTCGCGGACGATCTCGATCAGCCCGGCGGTTTCCAGCTCTTTCAGGTGATGCGACAGCGTCGCCGCGCTCACCTGATGCTCTTGCAGCAGGCAACTGCAGGCGGTCGGCGCACTGTTCTCGCCGATCTGTTTCAGCAAGCGATAACGCCGTGGCTCGGCCAGCGCACGGGCGATAAGTGAAAATTGCTTTTCGGTCAATCGCGATGGCTTGGTGGTGGCCATGATGTTCCGTTCAGCGATGCGAGTAGCGGCAGTTCAGGGCCGAGGGGCGAATCCCCGACCTTGCCTCAGCGAATCTTGCCGAGGATGCCGTCCAGCTCGTCATGGCTGTGATAGTGGATCACCAGCTTGCCACGACCGCCGCGCCCCTGCGCCAGTTCGACGCGGGTGGCGAAGCGCTCGCCGAGCTCACGCTCCAGGTCGGTGATGTTCGGATCGCGCGACGGTGTGCTTTTCGCCTTGCCCTGGGGTACGTTCTGCGCACGCCGCGCGGCGTCCTCCAGTTCACGCACCGTCCAGTGGTTGCGTGCCGCTTCCAGCGCCAGGCTCTCGGCCTCGTGCTCGGGCAGCGTCAGCAGGCAGCGGGCATGTCCCATTTCGAGCTTGCCTTCGTCGAGCAATTTCTTGATCGAGGCGGGCAGCTCGGTCAGCCGCAACAGGTTGGATACCGCCGCGCGCGAGCGGCCGACAGCATCGGCGGCCTGCTGATGGGTGATATCGAAATCTTCGATCAGCCGCTTCAGCGCATCGGCTTCTTCCAGTGGAGTCAGGTCTTCGCGCTGAATATTCTCGATCAGCGCCATCGCCGGCACCGAGGCCTCCGGCACCAGCTTGATCAGCGCCGGCAGTTCGGCCAGCTGGGCGCGCTGCGCCGCACGCCAGCGACGCTCACCGGCAATCAGCTCATAGCTGTCCTTGCCGAGCGCACGCACCACTACCGGCTGGATCAGGCCCTGCGATCTGATCGAGGCGGCCAGCTCGTCCAGCGCCTCATCGTTCCAGTGTCGTCGCGGCTGGTACTTGCCTGGCTGGATCTGCTGGATGGGCAGCATCCGCAGCTCGCCTTCCTGCCCGATCACCGACGGCGAAATATCGCCGTCGCCGCCCAGCAGGGCATCAAGCCCGCGTCCCAGTCCCCGTTTTTTTGCAGCAGCCATGCTTTATTCCTGATGGTTGGCGGCCGGTGCCTTGAGCACCATGCCGCTGTCGCCGTGCGCTGGCGCGGATGCCACCGCCGGCGGTTCAATGTCTTCGACCGGATCGGTCCGTCCGGGAGCGCGCGGCAGGCCACGCTCACGCCTTATCATTTCGCCGGCCAGGCCGATGTAGGCAATCGCGCCGCGCGAGCTGCGGTCGTACAGATGGATCGGCTGACCATGGCTGGGCGCTTCGGCCAGGCGCACGTTGCGCGGAATGATCGAGCGCAGCACCTTATCTCCGAAATGCTGGGTGAGCTGCGCGGAGACTTCGTTGCCGAGGTTGTTGCGCACGTCGTACATGGTGCGCAGCAGGCCTTCGACTTCGAGCGTCGGATTCAGCCGCTGACGCACGGCCTTGACCGTATCCAGCAGGCTGGACAGGCCTTCCAGCGCGAAATATTCACACTGCACCGGAATCAGCACGCCGTGCGCGGCAGTCAGCGCATTCAACGTGAGCAGGTTCAGCGACGGCGGACAGTCGATCAGGATGATGTGGTAGTTCGCCGAAACCTTCGCCAGCAATTCTTTCAGCCGGTGCTCGCGCGCCAACGCATCCATCAGTTTCAGTTCGGCGGCGGTGAGATCGCCATTGCCCGGCAGCAAGTCGTAATGCGCGTCAGTGGCGACGATCGCCTGCTCGATCGATGCTTCCTCCAGCAGCACTTCACAGCCGCTCGGCTTGGATTCGCGCTTGTTGATGCCGGACGCCATCGTCGCATTGCCCTGCGGATCCAGGTCGACCAGCAATACTTTTCGCTTCGCGGCGGCCAGCGCAGCGGCAAGGTTGACGGCGGTAGTGGTCTTGCCGACGCCGCCCTTCTGGTTGGCGACAGCGATGATGCGGGCCATGGTGTGTCGCTACATGCGCGAAAGAAGAAGGTTAGATTAGCAGGCTGGCCACGATCGGTTCAGGCGACGGTACGGTGGCCAATCACGAGCAGGCTCCGCTCGGCTGCCAGGCCCGGCACTGCCAGCTCGTGGAAGGCGCGTACTTCGAAGCCGATCGGCATGCCCGGCAGCTCGTCGTCCGGCCGCTTGCCCTTCATCGCCAGCCAGATCCCGCCGGGCGCCAGTAGATGGCCACCCCAGCCCAGCATGTCGGCCAGGCTGGCAAACGCGCGTGCGGTGATGCAATCGAACTGGCCCTGTACGTCTTCCACCCGCGACTGCACCGCGCGCACGCCTTCCAGCTTGAGTGCGCGGATCGCTTCACGCAGAAAGCGCACCTTCTTGCCGTTGGAGTCGACCAGCAGGATTTCCCGTCCGGGCGCGACGATCGCCAGCGGGATGCCGGGCAGGCCGGGCCCGGTGCCGAGGTCGGCAAGGGTGGCACCCTGCACATACGGCAGGATGGCCAGCGAATCGAGCAGATGACGGGTGATCATCTCCGCCGGATCGCGCACCGCGGTCAGGTTGTAGGCCGCGTTCCAGCGCTCCAGCAGCGCCTGATAGTCGAGCAGTCGCGGCACCGCTTCGGCAGGCACAGTCAGCCCAAGCTCGGCAATGCCCTGTTCCAGTCGGGCCTGCAAGGCATCGCGTGCGGTCATGACGTTCCTGTGTTTGGGGGAGTCGGCAGTATTCAGGCCGGGCGCCGACGATGCCAGCAGATGAGGCAAAAGAAAACCCGCCGAAGCGGGTTGAGAGACGCTCAAGTCCCCTATTGCGCGGACGCTCTTGGGCGCCCTGCCGCGATTCAGATCGACGCTACCCGCAACTCAGGCTGCATCGAGCTCGACCCGGGTCACCATCATGCCGCGCTCACGCAGCGCACTATTCAGCGTCTGCTTCAGGCGAGCGCTGAGATCGCGACGATCGGCCGGATCGAGATCCGCACGCACGACTTCCTGTTCGCTACACAACGCTTCGTGTGCGCCGCGACGGATCAGCTGGTCGACCTGCTCGAACACGGCGTCGGCGCGCTCCGGCTCCAGCACCTGCCAGTACACCGTACCGCGCACATCATGGGCGTCGGGCAGCGGCTCTTCAAAGCGCAGCGTCTGGCCGGCGAGATTGATCTTGTGTGCCACCCGTTCCAGCCACGGCAGCACCATGTGAACACCCGGCTGCAGCAGCCTGGCCAGCTTGCCCCGGCGATACAGGCTATATACCTGCCCGGTCGGCACATGCTTGACCGCACTGGCGATCAGTACGGTGAAAAGCACAACTAGCGATGTCAGGAGAGTCAGCATGATTTGTAAAAACAGCAACTTGGCTAGAGTTTCTTCACTATCTTCGGAGGATAAGGATACAGGCGGTTGAGCCCACAAAGATTAACCTACATTTAACAGCGTAACTAAATTTTTAACAACTGGCAAGAACTGAGTCTGGGTGGTTGTTGTCGGGTACCGGCTGCCCTTGTTGGCGTCAAAGGTGTCAGTCAACGTGAAAAGCGTCAGATGGCGCCTGATCGCGTTTGCAAACGTCAATGCATAAGACCTGCCAACGCCCGCCCTGAGCCATCGGAAGTACAGGATGCGTAGGGAGACACGAGGATTTACGCGATGCAGCCTGCTACGGCGCAAGACCCCGGATGAAATAAATGCTTGTTCAGGCGACCGTGCTGCGCACTTTTTTGGCGGTTATTGACCCAAAGCGCCTCGCCCCATTGGCGGTAGGCGGGCCAAGCGGCGTCAGCGCGGGCAAGCGTCGTGATGTCCACGCCGCGACGTTGGGATGGCCGGCAGCCAGGACTTCCCATAGAATCAAAAAACTCATCAATAAGCACATCAGTCATGATCATTGAAAATGGATTGGCGCTACGTCCTCTCGACCTGGATGCTGTTCAGGCCTTTGTGCTGGTGGCTGATCTCGCCAGCTTTACCCGGGCTGCAGAGGCACTGGATACCACCCAGTCGGCGGTAAGCCTCAAGCTGAAACGGCTGGAGGGCCGACTCGGCCGGCGCTTGCTTGAACGTACTCCGCGGCGTGTGCGGTTATCGGCGGAGGGCATGACGTTTCTCGACGCCGCGCGTGAACTGCTCAGCGCACATGAGCGTGCATTGAGCAGCCATGTCAGCGCACGCATGAGTTTGCGCATCGGCATTGGCGATCAGGCCGCCGGCACGCAACTGCCGACGCTGCTCGCCAAGGTCGGCGCGTACGACCGCTCGCTGCACTTTGAAGTGCGCATTGGCTCGTCCCGCAGCTTGCTGGCCGCTTACGACAGTAATGAACTGGACGCGGTGATTGTCTGTCGCGATACGGACCGAACCGACGGTGAGACGCTTTTCATCGAGCCGCACCATTGGTATGCGGTTCCCGACTGGGAACAAGCACCCGGTGAGCCGCTTCGACTGGCCTCCCTGGCGTCACCTTGCACGGTGCGAGGGCTTGCGCTCAAGGCGCTCGAAGAAGCCGGCGTGGCATGGAGCGAAGTGTTCGTTGGCGGTGGCATTCCGGCCGTCAGTGCGGCGGTATCTGCCGGTCTCGCCGTGTCTCCGCTGACGCGTCGCACGTGTCCCCCTTCGGCGGTGGATGTGGGTGCACGGCTGGGTCTGCCACAGATACCACCGATCGAAATCGCGTTGTATACGCGCACGATCGAGCCACGCACGCGGGAGGCCATCCGTATTCTGGTCGCCGCACTGCGAGCGCCCACTTCGTCTTAGTACCTGCGCCTTATATTGATCCACGCCGCATCTAGCTTCCCGTCTGCCCTTCGACTTCGCTGCGCTCTGGGCGAACGGCTCCTACGGGAAACTAGATGTGGACCGGATCGATAGGACCTCTGACTTGCGGGCCCGCTATTTGCGGGCCAATTGCTCCGATGCCCAGCCACCGCCTAGCGCGCGGATCAGTTGCACGCTGGCGCGCAGACGCTGAGTGTCCAGGCTGAGCAGGCCACGCTGCTCCTGCAAGGCGACGGTCTGCGCCTGCACTACGTCCAGATAGCTCACGGCGCCATGCTTGTACTGGTCCATCGCCAGATCTAGCGCGTGTTGTGCGGCATCGGACGCATCCTTCTGGTCACCGCCGGCCGTACCGAGATGATCAAGCAGGGTGAGGTTGTCCTGCACCTGCTGGAATGCGCCCAGCACGACGCCTCGATACGTCGCGCCCGCTGCATCGGTCTGTGCCTTGGCGGCGGCGATGGTGGCTTTGCGAAGGCCGCCGTCGAACACGTCGAGCAATAGTGATGGACCAATCGCCCAGACACGACTGGGCGCGGTGAGCAGGTTGGCCCAGCCGGTGCTTTGATAGCCGCCCTGGGCGTTGAGGGTGAGCGAAGGGAACCATGCCGCGCGAGCCACGCCGATGCGTGCATTGGACGCGGCCACGCGGCGTTCGGCGGCGGCGATATCCGGCCGACGCTGCAACAAGGTAGACGGCACGCCGAGCGGCACCACCGGCAGCGGGATCGATGCCGTCTGCGCCGGCAAGCTGAAGCTCGAAGCGTTCTCGCCGACCAGTACCGCGATGGCGTCCTGCATCAATGTACGTTGTGCGATGGTCTGCGACCATTGCGAGCGCGCGTCCGAAAGCTGGGTCTGCGCGCGCGACACATCCAGGCCGGAAACGATGCCGCCGGCATGCAGGTTGTGCGTCAGCTGTAGCGCCTTCTCATAAGCCTGGATGGTCTGTTGCAGCAAGGCGATCTGTTGATCGAGGCCGCGCAACTGGACGTAATCGTCAGCGAGCTGCGCTTGCAGGCTGAGCTGCGCCGAAGCGAGATCGGCCGCTGCCGCCAGCGCATCATCGCGCCCCGCTTCGACCGTGTTGCGCACGCGGCCCCACAGGTCGACTTCGTAGCTGGCCTCGGCACCCACGGCATACGAGTGGTAGTCCGCCGGTGCAGTCGGGCTGCGCAGTGGTGCGGTAGCCGACTGACGATCGCGCTGAGCATCGGCGCCGACACCGACAGACGGAAACAGTCCCGAGCGCGCCTCTGCACTGAGTGCCTGCGCCTGGGTGTAGTGCGCCAGTGCGACCGCCAGATCGGTGTTATTGGCCAGCAGACGCGTTTGCAATTGATCCAGCTGTGCATCGCCATAGAGTTGCCACCACTGATCGCGTGGCAGTTGATCGGACGGCTGCGCGGCAATCCACGGACCGACATCCTGGTATGGCGCTGCCACCGGCGTCGCCGGCGGCTTGTAGACCGGCGCCAGCGAGCAGCCGCCAACTACTAGGGCGATGCTGAGGGAGAGCAGTAATTCACGCTTCTTCATGAGGCTTTTGCGACCTTCACGACGCTACCCTCGCTGGGCTTTGTCGTCGTCTCGCTGCTGGCGATCTTCACGGTATCGCCATCGTTGATGCCATCGGGTGGACTGGAGATGACACGATCACCCGCCGACAGGCCAGAACCGATCTCCACCGTCTTGCCGTAGTCGTGCTGGATGCTGATCGTCTTGAAGGTGATCTTGTCGTCGCTGCCGACCGTCGCCACACGCAGTCCGTTGTTGTCGAAGATCAACGTGTCGGCGGGTATGCGCAGCGCAGCGGTGTCGGAAGGCAACGGGAAACGCACGTGGACGAAGCTGCCCGGCATCAGCTTGCCGTCCGTGTTGCCCACCATCAGCTGCACCAGCGTCGTACCGGAGCTGGCATTGACGGCATTGGCCAACGCGACGACCTGGGCGTGGAAATCGTGACCGGGATACTCCGGCACCTGCAGCGCGGCGCTGCTACCCGGACGGATCGCCGGGCCATAGCTCTGCGGCACTTGCACGTAGACGCGCAGCTTGCGGATATCGGAGACCACGAACAACTCCGATGCGCTGCCAGCACCGGCATTGATCAACGCACCCACGTCGGTGTCGCGCGCCGTCACCACACCATCGAACGGCGCCACGATACGGGCGAAGGCCTTGGTGGCCAGCAGGCGATCGACGTTGGCTTGCGCGGCATTCATCAGCGCGGCCTTGGCGGCGTAGTCGCCGGTTTTCACGTCAACATCCTGCTGCGCCACGGAATCACTGCCGAGCATCGCCTGCCAGCGTTTCGCGGTGATGCCGGCAAGTTCCGCATTCGCTTTGGTACTGGCCAGATCGGCACGAGCCTGCAGCAATTGCTGATCGATTTCCGGCGTCTGGATTTCGGCGAGCAACTGGCCGGCCTTTACCGGCGCGCCGATGTCCACGTTCCAGTTCTTTAGATAGCCGCTTACCTGCGCGTAGATCGGTGCGCGCGTATAGGCTTCCATACGTCCGGGAAGATCCAGCACGGCCTCGGCTGTACTGCGCTCGGGTGACACGACGCTGACGGTAGGTACAGCCTGGGTTTCGGTCCAGGTTTTCAGGCTGCGCGCCTGGGTCACTCGGGTGATCAAGCCGATCACCACGATGGCGACCAACACGATCGCCGTGATGAGTGCCGTCACGCGCAGGCCGCGCCGGGATAGCGTCGTCGTGGAAGTGGAAGTGGTTGCGATTTCAGACGACATAAGCAGGTTCTCCAGAAGCATCGGCCGGACTGGGTGCATGGCTGTGACGTGCATGGATCATGCTGAACACCACGGGCACGAAGAGAAGGGTGGCGCCCGTGGCGAACAGCAGGCCGCCGATCACGGCGCGGCCTAGCGGGGCGTTCTGTTCGCCACCCTCGCCAAGACCCAGTGCCATCGGGGCCATGCCAATGATCATCGCCAGTGCCGTCATGCAGACCGGACGGAAACGAGTGAAGCCGGCTTCCAGCGCAGCCATGGCGGCATCGCCGTGCTCGGCCAGTCGCTCGCGGCAGAAGCTCACCACCAGAATCGAGTTCGCGGTTGCCACGCCCATGCACATGATCGCGCCCGTCAATGCCGGCACCGACAGCGGTGTATGTGTGGCGAACAGCATCCACACGATGCCGGCCAGTGCGGCAGGCAACGCGGTGATGATCACGAACGGATCGCTCCACGACTGGAAGTTGACCACGATCAGCAGATAGATCAGTGCGACCGCGCCGAGCAGTCCGAACAACAGGCCGGAAAACGCACTGTTCATCGTCTGCACCTGACCCAGCAGTACGACGTGCGAACCCTTCGGCACGGTGCTCGCATTACCGTCGATGATCTTCTGCACGTCGCCAGCCACCGCACCGAGATCGCGATCCTGGGTGGCCGCGTAGATCTGCACCACCGACTGGATGTCGTACTGATCGACGACAGCGTTGCTGGCCTGCCGCTTCAGCGTGACCAGACCACCGAGGATCTGCGCCTGACCACCGGCACCGTTGATCGGCAGATTGCGCAAGGCGGCCAACGTATCGAGGTTGTATTGCGGGGTCTGCATCACGATCGGATAGGACACTCCGTTGGTCGGATTCAGCCAGAAGGTCGGCGCCACCTGACTGGAACCGGCCAGGTTCACCACCAGGCTGTTGGTGACGTCGCGCTCCGTGATCCCCAGCAGCTGCGCCTGAGTACGGTCAACGTTGATGTCGAAGCCCGGGTTGGCCTGCGATTCCTGGATGCGCGCATCGACCACGCCGGAGACGTGCTTGATCTGATCGAGCAACTTGTTCGCATACGCGAAGTTGGCCGCCAGGTTGGGGCCGCGCACCTGCAGGTCGATCGGTGCCGGTGCGCCGAAATTGAGGATCTGGCTGACGATGTCTGCCGGCGGGAAGGAGAACGTGACGCCCGGGAATTCGCGTGGCAACCGTTCGCGCAATGTGCGCACATATTCGGCCGTAGGACGGTGCCCTTCGTTGAGTGCCACCTGAATGTCGCCATCCTGCTCACCGATCAAGCCGGTGTTGTTGTAGGTCGTGTTGATGCCGCTATTCGACAGGCCGATGTTGTCGACCACCGTGCCCAACTCGTCGGCGGGAATCACCTGCTTGACGCTTTGCTCGATGCTCGCGAACAACGTGGAGGTGTCCTCCATGCGGGTGCCGATCTGGGCGCGCACGTGCATCAGAATCTGCCCACCGTCCACATCGGGGAAGAAGTTGCGGCCAAGGAAAGGCACCAGCAGCAACGAGACCATGACGAAGGCGAGAAAGCCGACGACGAAAGGCTTGCGATGACCCAGCGCCAGCTCGAGCAGTCCGTGATAAGCGCTGCGAATTTTCTCGAAGCGCGCCTCGAACGCACGCTGGAAGCGCACCAGGGGATTGCGCGACGGTGGCAGCGTGGCGCTGACGCCATGTTCATCGGTATGCGCCGCATGCGGCTTCAACAGATACTTCGCCATCGTCGGCACCAGCGTGCGCGACAGGATGAACGAGCAGATCATCGCAAACATCACGGCTTCGGCCATCGGCACGAACAGGAAACGCGCCACGCCGTCGAGGAAGAACATCGGCACGAACACGATGCAGATGCACAGCAGCGATACGAACGCCGGCGTCACGATCTGGCGTGCGCCGTCCATGATCGCCGTCTCGGTGTCCTTGCCGTGTTCCAGATGCCAGTTGATATTTTCGATGGTTACCGTGGCATCGTCGACCAGGATGCCGACCGCCAACGCGAGGCCGCCCAGCGTCATGATGTTCAACGTTTCGCCGAACGCCGACAGCAAAATGATCGCGCCAAGAATGGCCAACGGGATCGAGATCGCGATGATCACCGTCGAGCGCCAGCTGCCCAGAAACAGCAGGATCATCAGGCTGGTCAGCGCTGCGGCGATCACACCTTCGCGCGCCACGCCGCTGATCGCCGCGCGCACGAACAGCGACTGATCGCCGATCGGCGTCACCTTCAGGTTGTCCGGCAGGATGCCCTTGCTATCTGCGAGACGTTGCTTGATCCCGCTCACAATCGCCAGCGTGGAGGCCGAACCGTTCTTCAGCACGCTGAGCAGCACCGAGCGATGACCGTCGACGTGCACGATGTTGGTCTGCGGCGGACTGCCGTCAAGTACATGCGCAACGTCGCGGATGTACACCGTGGTGCCGTTGACGGTCTTGACCGGCAAATCACCCAGCGCGTTGATATCCGACGGAGCATTGTTGAGTTGCAGCGTGTATTCGAACGTACCGACCTTCTGCGTGCCGATCGGCACGATCAGGTTTTGCG
>JBAPPP010000222.1:0-7572 GCA_049280175.1 Rhodanobacter sp. | reverse complement strand
TGGGACAACGGCGGTGACAACATCTGGTCGGTCTCGCTGGCGCCGTGGCTGGATGCCCACCGCGCAACAGGCGGCTGATGACGTCGGTGATGCGCTCACTACGTCGATCCTGAGCGTGCGGCTTACTGGTGTGTCGGACGGCCGGCCTGACCGACAGACCTGGATTGCAGCGCCAACGACGCACGCATTTTCAGCAAGGTCTCGTGGGTCCCGGGATTGGTGTCGAAGTGCGTGGCGAAATAGTCGATGGTGTCCTGCAGCCCCGCTCGTGGTTGGCCCTTCTGGATTTCTGCGCGCAAAATCCAGCCATACGGCTCATTCGGATACGTCTGGATAATGCGGCTGTCGGTAGCCCACGCCTTGTCCCACTCGTGGCTCCAATCGGCATACATGCTACCCAGTTCCATCAACACGCTCTCCTCCCCGGGATTGATCGAAAGCAAAGTCTGCATGTCCTGCTCGGCGTGTTTGTAGTCACCCAGCATTTCATAGGAATAAGCTCGGGCTTTTATCGGGTCCTCATCTTGCGGAGACAGGTTCACCATCCGGTCGGCCTCGTCCACAGCCCATTTTGATTCGTCGAAATTGCTCAAATTGAAAATCCGATGCAGCCGCGCATCTGGAAGATCTGGATCGAATCGCAGCGCTTCCGAGAAGTAGACGACCGATAGTTCCCTGTGATGACTGGACTCGGCGGCATATGCCGCATACAGCATCTCTTGTGCGGTTGATACATGGTCGAAAAAGGCCGGATATGCCGCCAATTCCTCGACGGAATGGCAATCGCAATTATCGAGTTTGTCGTAGGAGGGTTCCTTCGACAGCTGCAAGACCATCAGCGGATTTTCATTGCGGTATGTCTGGGCCTTGGCCGAAATTTCGCTCATCGCTTTCAGTGAGCCACCCCATTTCGGCTGAGCGAGCCACATGAGCGAGCTGTAAATCGAAAGGTTCGCGGGATCAGCCGTCAATCCTCGCCGGCCTGCGTCCATCGCGTAGGCTCTGCCGAGCGACAGAGCGCCAGCACTGATCATCGCAGTGTAAGCCGGCGTGACTTTCGGGTTCAGCGCAACAGCCTGACGCAGATCGGCATCGGCCTGTTGCAGCAGGCGATCCATCGATTCCACATTGCTGACCGGCGTGTCATGCATATAGCCGCTGCCACGCGCTTTGTAGGCCATTTTTTCGTAAGCGAACCCACTGGCCGCATAGGCAAACGCGCTCTTCGGCGAGGCACGCTTCCAGGCATCCAGCACCTCCCGCACCTCAAATGAACCGTCAAAATCCTGATCGAACGTGCGGTCGAGCAGGCCACGGGCATTGGGCTGCGTCGATTGCGCATCGAGCATCTGCGCGAACCGGCGATCGGCTTCGGCTGCCTGTCCGTTCTGGATCAATGCCTGCAATTCATCGAACGGCATCAATGACTGCGTGCGGTACTGGCAATACGCGTTCACCGCGGCGGGCGTCCAGTGACTGCCGGGAGGATCGGGATACGCGAGGCAGCGCTGCAGCGGATCCTTGATCGTCTCGGCGTGCTTGGCCGCGGCCAGAAATGCATAGACTTCAGGGTTGGTAAACAGATGACCCTTGCCGGTGAACGCTGACGCTGATGTCACCGCGGCTTTCTGACTCGCGACCCGCGCAGCTTCTGCGACTCGCACAGCCTTCAACGCTGCGACAGTATTGGAAAAACTACTTCGGACCTGCCATGTAATCCCGCAAAGACCCAGCAAAACGATTGCCACGATCAGCCATCCGCGTTGCGTCGACGTCATGTTGTGCCTCCCCTGTCTGACACGTCATGAAGCTTAGCTCCACCGCGGAAAATTATCCGTACCGGGAACGAACAGGGTCTTTCCCTTTTCCCTATTGATGTCCGAAAACGGCGAGTCCCGCTTGCAAAGCGGTGCTAGCCTGTATACATGACCGACCCATCCCCCCTGCCCGATCCGCATATCTGCGAACAGGCGCGGCTCAGCCGCGACGCGCGCTTCGATGGTCTGTTCTTCACCGCCGTAAGCAGCACAGGCATCTATTGCCGACCGGTATGTCCGGCGCCACGGCCGAAGCGGGAAAACGTGAGCTATTACACGAATGCGGCGGCGGCGGAAGCAGCCGGGTTCCGGCCTTGTCTGCGTTGCCGGCCGGAACTCGCGCCTGGCAATGACAGCTGGCAACGCGGCGATCATGTCGTTGCGCGCGCATTGAAGCTGATCGAACACGGCATGCTGGAGGACGAATCGCTGGAAGCGCTAGCGCTGCGCGTCGGCGTCGGCGCGCGCCAGTTGCGCCGGCTGTTCGTCGATCGCGTTGGCGCACCGCCGATCAGCGTGCATACGACGCGCCGGCTGCTGTTCGCGAAACAGTTGCTGACGGAGACCGCGATGCCGGTCACCGAGGTCGCGCTCGCGTCCGGCTTCCGCAGCCTGCGTCGTTTCAATGCCGCATTTCTACAGGCGAACCGCATCCCGCCGCGCGAACTGCGCCGTCATCCACGAGCGGCGCCCGGCGCTGCGCTGGTGCTGCGGCTCGGCTATCGGCCGCCTTATGATTTTGAGGCGCTGCTCGCATTTCTGCGTGGCCGCGCGTTACCTGGCGTGGAGCTGGTCGACGAGCACAGCTATGCGCGTGTGTTCGGTCCAGCCAACGCGCCGGGCTGGCTGCGCCTGAGTGCATGGGCGGATGGGGAACATGCACTGCGCCTGCAACTGCATTGCCCACAACCGGCGCAACTGCTAGGCGTAGTGACAAAGCTGCGGCGGATGTTCGATCTGGATGCAAATCCGCAGGCGATTGCGGACACGTTTCATCACGACGCGATCCTTGGCCCCTTGATCGCACGCCGACCTGGCCTGCGCCTTCCGGGCGGATGGGATGGTTTCGAGATCGCCGTGCGCGCGATCCTCGGTCAGCAGATCAGCGTGGCCGCAGCACGTACGCTGGCGATCCGCATCGTGCAGCGCTGGGGCGAAGCATTGCCGGCGTCCCCGATGCCGGGACTGGAGCGACTGTTTCCCACCGCGCAGGCGCTCGCGCAAGCCGACCTGCGCGAGATTGGCCTGACCACGGCGCGTGCCGCAACCGTGCGCGGGGTGGCGCAGGCACTACTGGATGGCCGCGTGGATTTTCGCGCCGAGCAGACGCTGGATGAATTCGTCTCGCGCTGGATCGCGCTCCCCGGCATTGGCGAATGGACGGCCCACTACATGGCGATGCGCGCGCTGAGCGATCCGGACGCGTTCCCGGCCGCGGATCTGATCCTGCGTCGCGAAGCGACGATCGATGCCGTACCGCTCAGCACGAAGGCACTGATGGTTCGAGCCGATGCGTGGCGGCCGTGGCGCGCGTATGCAGTGATGCATCTGTGGCGTGGCGCCTCGGATACCGCACCTCCTCCACGCGTCCCACGCAGCCGCAAACCGGAGGCCGTCGCATGACAAACGATCCTGAGCTGCTTCATGACGGTCCGATTTATTATGACGACATGAGCAGTCCGATCGGCCGCCTGCGATTGGTCGCAGGTAGCGATGGCTTGCGTGAAGTCTGGTTTGAGCAAGGACGTCACCAAAAAGTGGCCGAACCAAATTGGATTCGCTCGACCGAACCGCTCGCGTTCGCACGCGTGCAACTCGAGGAATATTTTGCCGGCGAACGGACCACGTTTGATCTTCCGCTGCATCCGCTTGGCACGCCGTTCCAGAAGGCCGTGTGGCAGGAGCTGGCGCGGATTCCGTACGGCGTGACGATCAGCTACGGCGAATTGGCGCGACGCATCGAGCAACCCCTGGCAGTACGCGCGGTTGGTGCCGCGAACGGGCGTAATCCATTGCCCATCATCGTGCCGTGCCATCGAGTGATCGGCAGCAACGGCAGCCTGACCGGCTTTGGCGGCGGCCTGCCAACGAAGCGCTATCTGCTCGCACTGGAGCAGCGTGTCGCCGAGGGTGATCTGTTTGCGGACGGTCACTGAATAGCACCACGAATTGCTGCTTCTTTAGCTCGTCATCCCTGCGAAGGCAGGGCCCCAGTGGCCTCAGGTTCCCGTAATGCGAACAGCGCTGGGTTCCTGCCTTCGCAGGAATGACGGCAAGTAAAGTGCTGCCGATTGCGTGACACCGTCACGAATTGACACCGTCAAAACCGCATGTATACACTGTATACATGAAGAAACTCGGCACTGCCGAAAAGATCCTGCGCGAGGCACACAAGCTGTTCGACCGCGAAGGGCCGGACGCGGTGAGCATGCGCCGCGTGGCCGAAGCCGTCGGCATTACACCGATGGCGATCTACCGGCACTTTCCGAACCGTGAGGCGCTGCTCAAGCGGGTGTCGGACGACAGCTTCAAGAAGCTCGCTATCGAGTGGGAGGCTCGTTCGCAGCACCCGGATGTCACCGAACGTTTGATGGCCTTGCTTGAACCGTATCTGGACTACGCGCTAGCCCATCCTCATCTGTTCGACCACTCATTCTCGGTGCGCCGCGACGACGCACGACGCTTTCCCGAGGATTTTCGCAGCGGCAAGTCGCCCACGTTCAACATCGCTGTCGAGGCGATTGCCGAAGGGATACGTCAAGGCGTGCTGCGCCAGGACGATCCCTGGGCGGTGGCGATGTCGGCGGCAGCACATTCGCATGGACTCATCGCGCTGTATCGCGCCGGCCGTTTCAGTTACGACGAAGCACAATTCCGCAAGTTCTATCTTGAATCTCTCGGGAGACTGATCAATGGAATCAAGGCCTGAACGCATAGGATCGATCACCGTTCTCGTGGCGATGGTGTTGTCCGTCGCCGGCTGGTGGTTCGGCTATCAACTCCATCCCATCTGGTGGGCGATGTGGCTGGCGCCCTTCCCGATGCTGTGGCTGGCCACACGCGTAAGTGCGCGCATCGCGGCACTCGCCTCCTTCATCAGCCTCGCGCTGGCCGGCCTGGCGCAGTGGCACTACATGCATACGTTGCTGGAGCTTCCGCTGGCGGCGATCGGATTCGCGTTATTCGCACCCGCGCTGGGATTCATGTTCATGGTGCTGCTGTACCGGCGACTCGCCATGCGCGGCCACCTGCTTGCCGCCGCGTTCTCCGTGCCAGTGCTTTGGACGGCCATCTTCTTCATTAATGCGTCGCTGTCCCGAGACGGTACGTGGAGCGATCTCGCCTATACACAGATGGATGCGCTCGCGGTGATCCAGATCGCTGCGGTCACCGGACTGTTGGGTATCGGCTTCATGGTCCTGCTGGGATCGGCAAGCGTCGCTGCGATCTGCGAACGCAGCGCATCACGTGACACGCGCTGGCGGATTGCCGCCATTGGCGGTGGCCTGATACTCGCGTCGCTTGTCTACGACGGCTGGCATCTGCACACCGCCGACGAAGCTCCCGGCACACCCGTGAAGATCGGACTCATCTCACTGCAAGGCCTGGTCCATCCCTCGCTGGATTCGCCGAAAGGCCAGGCGTTCCTGCAGCGTTATGTCACCGCCGTGGATGCGCTCGCCACGAACGGCGTGCAGATGGTCGTCATGCCGGAGGTGGCGATGACGACGACGGATCCTGCCATTCCCGAGCTGATCCACGTCGCAAAGCAGCACGGCATCACCTTGGTCACCAGCGTCGACTACAAACCTGCCACGGGTCCCGAGCGCAACATGTCGGTCGCGTTTCATCCTCAAGGCGGAGCGCCGACGACTTACAACAAACATCATCTGATGGTTTTCTTTGAGGATCGCTTCACCCCGGGTGACAGCTACACCGTGCTGGACAGTACCCCACGGGTGGGGCTGCTTATCTGCAAGGACATGGATTTTCCGGCCAGCGCACGTGCCAATGCGACAGGCGGCGCCCAACTGTTGTTGGTCCCGGCGTGGGATTTCTTTGCCGACGGCTGGTACCACAGCCGCATGGCGATCTTGCGTGGTGTGGAGAGCGGACTCGCGATCGCACGTTCCGCGCGCGACGGCGCGCTGACGCTGAGTGATGACCGCGGCCGCATCATCGCCGAGATGCCCAGCAATCAAAATGTGGATGCCAGCGTCGTTGGCACGCTGCCCGTTCGCACGACCAAGACGCTGTACGCGCAATGGGGCAACTGGTTTGGATGGCTCAACCTCGTCGCCTTGCTCGGCTTGCTGGTACTTGCCGTGCTGCCCAGGCGCGCGCCTGCATAGCGTCCACAGCGCCACAGACTCACCACCGGCAAGGTGCAGACAGGCATCGCAAGTTCGTGCGTGCAACGCAATGAGCCTTGCCAATCGCGCCACTGAATTAGTCATGTAACTGCGCGATCATGGGGAGATGCTTACCCATACCCGGATGTTCTCCATGCCATGGTTACCCCGCTTCCTGCTCTGCTTGCTCATCACCATGGGTGCCGGATGCGCAACTCACCCCACTGCGCCGACACCCCCTGCTGAACCACAGGCCAGCCCGGCGCCCCTGCTACTGATCTCGATCGACGCCTACCGCTACGACTACGTCGAGCGCGGCTTCACCCCCACGCTCGCGTTGCTGGCGAAAAGCGGTGTGCAGGCGGCGTCGATGCAGCCGTCGTTTCCATCACTGACATTCCCGAATCACTACACGATCGTCACCGGCCTGCGTCCCGATCACCACGGCATCGTCAACAACACGATGTTCGATGCCACGCTGGGCAAGTTTTCGCTGGGCAATCGCCAAGCGGTCAGCGACGGCCGCTGGTGGGCCGCTGGCACACCGATCTGGGAGACAGCCGAGCAGCATGGGCTGCGCACCGCCACGATGTTCTGGCCAGGTAGCGAGGCGGATATCCACGGCCATCACCCGGATTATTGGAAGCCGTTCGATGAAAAGGTGACGGCAGATCAGCGGGTGGACCAGGTGCTGGCGTGGCTGGATCTTCCGCCCGGTCAGCGGCCTACGTTTCTTACCTTGTATTTCGATGCGGTTGATCACGCCGGCCACACCTACGGTCCGGACTCACCGCAAGTAAACGCTGCGCTGCGCGACACCGACGCGGCGATGGCGCGGCTGGTGCAGGGGCTCCGGCAACGGGGTCTGTTGGACAGGATCAACATGATCGTGCTGGCCGACCATGGCATGGCCAGCAATCCGCTATCGAACAGCGTGATGATCGACCGGCTGATCCCGCTCGACCAGCTGCAGACGGTGAGCATGGGCATCCTGGCCGGATTCAATCCCAAGTCGGACAGCACGGTCGACCGCAATCACTTCGCCGCGATCGAACACCAGCTGGAGCAGCCTCAGCAGCACATGCAGTGCTGGGACAAGACCCGAGTGCCGGCGCGATTCGTCTACGGCGGCAACCCTCGCGTACCGCAGCTGCTGTGCCTGGCCGACGTGGGCTGGCGGGTCACCACCACCGATTACGCGACCAGTCACCAGGGGCACATCAGCATCGGCGAGCACGGGTACGACAACGCCGATCCACTGATGCAGGCACTGTTCATCGCACACGGCCCGGCGTTTCGCGTCGACGCAAAGGTCAACGCGTTCCCGAATGTGGACGTCTATCCGCTGATGGCACACCTGCTCGACATTCCAGCCGTTGCGAATGATGGCGACTACGACGCGG